>RFFY01000397.1 GCA_003697065.1 Actinomyces sp.
CGCCACGGCCTGACCCTGGGACTGATCGCCGCCTTCGGGGTCCTGGCCGTGGGCGCCTGGGCCCAGCCCGCCTTCGTCGACCTCGAGGGCGACGTGGTGTTCACCGCCTTCGGCGTGGCCGCCGTCGTGCCCGTCCTCGCCGCCCTCGGGGGCGCGGTCGCGACCCTGGCCGGTGTGGGGCCCCGCCTGAAGCGCCTGCCCCGCTCCTGGCTCATCGGCGCGTTCGTCGCCGGCGATCTCCTCCTGGCCGCCACCGCCGCCGGTCTCCTGCGGGTGATCGAGCCTCTGGGGCTGGGCGGCACGGCCGCCGAGGGCGGGATCAGCGCCGGCGTCCTGCTCACCGCCCTCGTCGCCGGTGCGGCCGGCCTGTGGTACTGGGCCCCCAAGATCACGGGTCGCGTGCTCGCCGACGGGGCCGGTCGCCTGGCCGTGCTGGTGCTGGCGCTCGGTGCCCTGCTCGTGGCCGTGCCCGGGGTGGTCAACGGCTTCCTCGACGCCCCCGATCTCCTGCTCTCGGCCCCCGCCCGTGGTGCCGTCGACGGGCTGAACACGGTGGCGGCCGTCGGCGCGGTGGTGGTCGCCCTCGGTGCCGTGGTCGTGGCCCTCGCCCTGGTGGCGTCGCTGCGGGGTGGACCCCGAGCGGCGGCCGACCCCTGGGGCGGGCACACCCTCGAGTGGGCGACGGCGTCGCCGCCCCCGCCGGGCAACTTCCCCGAACCCCCGCGGGTGACCTCGGCCCAGCCCCTGCTCGACGCCGCCGACCGACCCGAGGAGGCGTGATGACCGCCCTGCCCGCACCCCCGCCTCTGCGGCCCCGTACCACCGTCATCGCCGGCCTGTTCGTCGCGGCGGCGTCCTTCGTGGGCGTGATCGGCCTGCTCGCCCTCTACCTGGCCCGTCGAGCCGACGCCCTGGCCGCCGGTCGCGACTGGATCCCCGAGGGCAGCCTCGAGCTGGGTCCCCCCGGGATGGTCCTGTGGACCCTGATCATGTCGGTGCTCACCGTGCACTGGGCCGTGCAGGCCATGGGCCGCGACGACCGGGTGCACTCCCACCTGGCCCTCGCCCTCACCGGGCTGTTCGGCGCCGCCGTGTTGAACCAGATGTGGTTCATCTACACCGACGTCGGCTACGCCATCGACGGCGGCGAAGCCCAGCTCTTCTTCTACGTGCTCACCGGGGCCTTCGTCGTCATGCAGATCGCCGCCCTGGTGGCGGTGGCCGTCACCTTGTTGCGCTCACTGGCCGGGAACTTCAGCGCCCGCGAGCGCGACGCCCTGTGGGCCACGGCCATCTTCTGGGACGTCACCGTCTTCGTCTACGGCCTCATCTGGTACGCCGTCTTCGTCACCAAGTAGGGATCCATGTTCACCACGGGATTCAAGTTCCACTTCGGCGCCGGCACGGCCCTCGCGCTCGCCGCCGTCGTCTACGGCTACAGCTCGGGCGGCGGGGGCCTCGGTCCCCTCGTGCTCGGTTGGAAGGGCGGGGTGGGCGACCACCTCGGCTACGGGCTCCTCGTGGCCGCCGCTCTCGCCTTCTGGGCCATCGGGCTGGTGCTGGTCGCCGTCCGTGACGCCGACCCCGAGGTGCAGGCGGCCGCCCTCGGCGCCGACACCGTGCCCGTCGCCCCCCCGGTCACCGGGACGGCCTGGCCCGTCGTCGGCGCCTTCGGGGCCGCCACCACCGTGGTGGGCCTGGTGCTGGGGTCCCCCATCTTCGTGCTGGGTCTGGCCATCGGGGCGGTGACCCTGATCGAGTGGACGATGGACGCCTGGGCCGATCGCGCCACCGGCGATCCCGCCGCCAACCGGGAGCTGCGCAACCGTCTGATGGCCCCGGTCGAGGTGCCGGTGGTCGGCGCTCTCGTCATCGCCGTGGCGGTCCTGTCGGTGTCGCGGATCCTGCTGGCCGTTTCCGAGCTCGGCGCCGTCGTCATCGCCGGCGTCATCGCCGTGGTCATCCTCGGTGCGACGACCCTCTACGCGGCGGTGCCCCGCCACGGGCGCACCATCGTGACCGCTCTGGGGCTCCTGCTCGCCGTCGCCCTGCTCGCGGGCGGGATCATCGCCGCCGTGCACGGCGAGCGCGATTTCGAGCACCACGGCCACGAGGGTGCCATGCTCGTCATCGGAGGCGCGGGCCGTGCCTGAGGGACCGATCGCGACTTGGCGCCGGTCCCGCCGGTCCGCGAGCGTGACCGGCGGCCGTCCCCCGTCCCCACGTCTGCGAGGAGCACGCATGTCCCGGGTCCTGCGGCGTCCGATCGTCGCTGTGAGTGTGCTGTCGGTGCTGGTGTTGTCCGGCTGTGCCAGCGACAAGGAGCTCAACACCCTCGATCCCCAGGGTCCCGCCGCCCGCAGCATCGATCACCTCGTCCGTCCGGTCTTCATCGTGGCGGGGATCGTCTTCTTGTTCGTCGAGGGGGCGGTGCTCTTCCTCGCCCTGCGCAACCGGGCCCGCCACGACGACGACGAGTTCCCCGGTCAGATCCACGGCAACACCCGCCTCGAGATCGGGTGGACGATCGTGCCGGCGGCGATCATGACCGCCATCGCCGTGGGCACCATCGCCACCCTGGTCGACCTGAACGACACGAGCGCCAACGCCATGGAGGTGACGGTCGACGGGACGACGACGAACTGGGAGCCCAAGGTCGTGGTCGTCGGCCAGCAGTGGTGGTGGGAGTACCGCTACTACTTCGACCGCGACATCCAGGCCTCCGACCTCTCCGATGCCAAGAAGCTGCCGCCGGCCGACATCGTGACCGCCAACCAGATGGTCATCCCGGCCGGTGAGGAGGTCGAGCTCATCGTCACCTCCCGTGACGTGATCCACTCCCACTGGATCCCCAAGCTCAACGGGAAGCGCGACGCCGTGCCGAACCGCTTCTCACCCTGGAAGGTCGAAGCGGACGAACCCGGTGTCTACTTCGGTCAGTGCACCGAGTTCTGTGGCCTGTCCCACGCGCGGATGCGGATGCAGGTGGTGGCCCTCGACGCCGCCGACTTCCGGGCCTGGGTCGAGACCACAAGCGCCGACGCCGCGCCCCCGTCCGACGCGGCCGCCGCCTGGCTCGAGGCCCGGCGCTCGGGGAACGGTGACGTGGCGGCGCCCGATGCCACCGCCGCCGAGCGGGGCCTGGTGCTGTTCACCCAGCAGTGCACGGGCTGTCACCTGATCGAGGGAGTCAACGACGACACCTACGAGGCGGCGGCGACCGTGTCGACGGCGGCACCGAACCTCACCCACTTCGCCGGCCGCACGACCTTCGCCGGCGGGATCTTCCCGACCTACACCCCCGACGGCGCCTTCAACGCCGAAGCGGTGGCCGCGTGGATCCGCGACCCGGCGGCGGTCAAGGCCAATGCCGCCGACGAGGGACGGGGTATGCCCGATCTCGGCCTGAGCGAGACGCAGATCGCCGACGTGGTGGCCTATCTCGAGACCCTGGGGCCCCGGCCCGCCGACTGGGTCATCGCCGCCACCCAGGTGGAGTGACCGGCTCGGCGCCCTCACCCACGAGCGATAAAGTACGGACAAATACGACCCACCGAGACCAGGACCACGGGACACAGTCATGGCGATCACCGAACAAGCCCCGCTCGCACTCGAGTCCGGTGCCCCCGCGGTGGCCGAGCGGCCCCTCGGCGTCTTCACCCGGCCCCGGGGGGGCCGGGGCTGGCGCGACTGGCTGAGCACGGTCGATCACAAGCGGATCGGCATCATGTACGGGGTCTCCGCCTTCTTCTTCTTCCTGGTGGGTGGGTTCGAGGCCCTGCTCATCCGCATCCAGCTCTTCACCCCGAACAACACCTTCTTGCAGGCCGAGCTGTACAACCAGATCTTCACCATGCACGGGGCGACCATGATCTTCGCCTTCGTCATGCCCCTGGCCGCCGCCTTCGCCAACTACTTCATCCCCCTCCAGATCGGCGCCCGTGACGTGGCCTTCCCCCGTCTCAACGCCCTGTCGTTCTGGGTCTGGATCTCCGGTGCCCTCTTCTTGAACACGACCTGGATCGTCGGTGGAGGCGGTGCCGACTGCGGCTGGTTCTGCTACGCCCCCAACAGCGGGGTGCTGTTCTCGCCCACCCACGGGGTCGACTTCTTCACCATCGGCCTGCAGATCATGGGCATCGCCTCGTTGGTGTCGTCGATCAACCTGATCGTGACCGTGCTCAACATGCGGGCCCCCGGCATGACCCTCATGCGCATGCCCGTCATGACCTGGATGCTGCTGGTCACCCAGTTCCTGCTCCTGTTCGCCCTGCCGGTCATCACCGCCGCCTTGTTCCTGTTGATGTTCGACCGCCTCTTCGGCGCCCAGTTCTTCAACCCCGATGCCGGGGCCGACCCCCTCCTGTGGCAGCACCTGTTCTGGATCTTCGGGCACCCCGAGGTCTACATCATCATCCTGCCCAGCTTCGGCATGATCTCCGAGATCATCCCCACCTTCAGCCGCAAGCCTCTGTTCGGCTACTCCTTCGTGGTCTTCTCGGGCATCGCCATCGGCTTCATGGGCTGGGGTGTGTGGGCCCACCACATGTTCGTCTCGGGCATCGGCCCCATCTCGGTGGCGGCCTTCTCCCTGTCGACCATGTTCATCGCCGTCCCGACCGGGGTGAAGATCCTGAACTGGCTGGCGACCATGTGGGGCGGCAAGCTCCGCTTCACCACCGCCATGAAGTACGCCGTGGCCACCGTCGCCATGTTCACCATCGGCGGCTTGTCGGGCGTCACCCACTCGGTCGCCCCCGCCGACACCCAGCAGACCGACACCTACTACATCGTGGCCCACTTCCACTACGTCATCTTCGGCGGCGGTGTGCTGGGCCTGTTCGCCGCCATGTACTTCTGGTGGCCGAAGATGTTCGGCTTCCTGTTGAACGAGCGGCGGGGCAACTGGCAGTTCTGGATCACCCTGGTGGGGTTCAACCTCACCTTCGGACCCATGCACATCCTGGGCCTGCAGGGCATGTCACGCCGGATCGACACCTACTCACCGGGTTTCGGCTTCGAGTTCTGGAACAAGGTCTCGACCGTCGGCGCCTTCACCATCGCCGTCGGTGTGGCCCTGTTCATGTACAACGTGTGGGCCTCCCGGCGTGAGGCCGCCCACCTGCCTCCGCCGGGGCCCGACCCCTGGGACGCCCGTACCCTCGAGTGGTCGATCCCCTCGCCGGCTCCCGTGCACAACTTCGACGAGATCCCCACCGTCGAGGGACTCGACGAGTGGTGGCACCGCAAGTACGGCTACGACGAGGACGGCAAGGTGGTGCGGATCGCCACGGCCGCCGAGATCGCCCAGCGTGGTGACGCCACCGACGTGCACCTGCCCTCGCCCTCCTTCTGGCCCCTGGCCGTGGCCCTGGGCCTGCCCCTCATCGGCTACGGGCTGATCTTCAACCTGTGGCTGGCCCTGGTGGGCGGGATCATCACCGCCGGTGCCCTCTACTCGTGGGCGATGGAGCCCGCCGACGATCCCGAGGCCGCCCACGGCCACCACGACGACGACCACGACACGGGCGAACCGGCCGCCGTTGGTGCCGCCGGAGCCGGGTCCGCCGACGAGACCGAGGAGTCCTGACCATGACCGCCACCACGGTCACCCCCGATGCCGCCGAGCACGGCCACACCACCGGCACCGGCATGTCGAACACCAAGCTCGCCATGTGGGTGTTCCTCGGCTCCGAGTGCCTGCTCTTCGGGGGCCTGATCTCGACCTACCTCCTCTACAAGACCAAGGACGCCGGCGGCACGGTCCTGCCCACCGACGTGTTCGACATCCCCTTCACCTCGGTCAGCTCCTTCGTGCTCCTCATGAGCTCGATGACCATGGTCCTGGCCCTGGCGGCGGTCGCTCGGGGCGACCAGCAGCGGGGACGGGCGTGGCTCCTCGCCACCGCCCTGCAGGGCATGGTCTTCATCGGCGGCCAGGTCTACGAATTCACGACCTTCGTGCGCGAGGGCATGGGCTTCACCACCAACCCCGCCGCCTCGGCCTTCTTCACCCTGACCGGCTTCCACGGCGTCCACGTGACCATCGGCATCGTCATGTTGATGTCCCTGTTCGTGATGTCGCTCAAGGGCAAGATCACCGCCGAGAACGCCGAGACGGTCGAGATCGTCGGCCTCTACTGGCACTTCGTCGACATCGTCTGGATCTTCATCTTCACCGTCGTCTATCTCATCCCCGCCGACTGAGACGGCTCCGCCGAGCCCCGATCGACACGCCATCCGGAAGGGACCATGACCGACACCGCCACCGCCGAGACGAGCACCGACACCGAGGGCCCGGACACCCACGCCCACCCCTCGGACTGGGCCTACGTCAAGATCGCCGCCGTGCTCGCCGTCGTGACCGCCATGGAGGTCTCGACCTACTTCGAGTCGGTCGTCGACTGGGGTCGCGCCCTGGTGCCCGCCCTGTTGGTCATGATGGCGTTCAAGTTCTACCTGGTGGCCACCTGGTTCATGCACCTGAAGTTCGACTCCAAGCTCTTCGCCCGCATGTTCCAGGGCGGCTTGATCCTCGCCGTCGCCGTCTACGTCGCCACCCTGTCCGCCTTCCAGTTCTTCGCCTGAACGGGCCCGCGTCGTGCGGGCCCGTCCCGGCGGCCCGACCCGTCGGCGGTACGCCACCGGTCGGTAGCCTTCGAGGAGGTCCGCCATGAGTTCCACCGTGTCGCTCGCCGCCGACGTCTGGTCCTACGAGCTGCACCCGGAGGTGTGGCTGGTGGTCGGGGCCATCGCCGCCCTGGGGGTCTACGCCGTACGCTCCATCGGCCCCCTGGTGGTCACCGACGGCGCACCGGTCGTGACGCGCCGCCAGGTGGCCGCCTTCTGGGTGGGAGTCGTCGCCCTCTTCGGTGCCGCCTCGTGGCCCATGCACGACATCGCCGAGGAGGCGCTGTATTCGGTCCACGCCGTCCAGCACCTGTTGATCGTCTTCATCATCCCGCCCCTGTTCCTCATCGCCATGCCCGAGTGGCTGGCCCGCCTCGTGATCCTCGACGACTCCCGCACCGCCCGGGTGCTGCGTGTGCTCACCCGGCCCTTGGTGGCGGGGATCGTCTTCAACGTCCTGCAGATCCTGAACTTCTGGACCGTGGTGGTGAACTACTCCACCGAGAACGGTGCCTTCCACTACTCGATGCACCTCGCCATGTTCCTGTCGGCGGTGCTCATGTGGTTCCCGGTGATCGGCCCCCTGCCGGAACTCCAGATGAGTGAACCGGGCAAGATGCTCTACCTCTTCCTCATGTCGATCGTGCCCACGGTCCCCGCCGCCTGGCTCACCTTCGCCGAGGGTTCGGTGTACGCCGCCTACGACCACGCCGACCGCCTCTGGGGCATCAGTGTCACCTCCGACCAGCAGGCGGCGGGCTTCGTGACCAAGGTCGTCGGCGGCTTCTACCTCTGGGGTCTCATCGCCCTGCGCTTCTTCCGTTACGCCACCCGCCAGAGGGCCGCCGACGACGACCGCCGCCGTCGTGTCGTGGCGCCACCGGTCCTGTCGAGCCGCGACGTCGAGCGGGCTCTCGCCGAGGCGGGCGACGCCCCGCCCGAACCGGTCCTCGGAGGCTGACGTGCTCGATCTGCGTGCCCTGCGCCGCGACCCCGACCGCTTCCGCCGGGGTCTGGCCCGGCGGGGCGAGGACCCCGCACCTCTCGACGAGGTGCTCGAGCTCGACGAGAAGCGGCGGAGCCTGGGCACACGCCGGGACGAACTGCGGGCCGAGGTCAAGACCCTGAGTCGCACCATCGGGGGTCTGCACCGAGAGGGGCGCGACGACGAGGCGGTCGCCCTGCGCGACCAGAGCCGCCGGCTGGGCGACGAGGCCGACCGTCTCGACGACGAGGTCGCCGAGCTCGAGTCCCGGATCCGCGACATCCTGCTCGTCCTGCCCAACCTGCCCGCCGACGAGGCCCCCGACGGCGCCGACGAGACCGACAACGTCGTGGTCCGGGTCGAGGGCCACGATCCCGACGCCTACGCCGATCACCAGCGGGTGGCCCACTGGGACATCGGCACCGAGCTCGGCATCCTCGACGTGGAGCGGGCCGTGCGCATGTCGGGCGCCATGTTCGTCATGTACCGGGGGTTGGGCGCCCGCCTGGTGCGGGCCCTCGTCGACTACGCCCTCGACCGCAACCGGGACGCCTACGAGGAGATCCGTCCCCCGACCCTGGTGCGGACCGAGACCATGATCGCCACGGGCCACCTCCCCAAGTTCGTCGACGAGGCCTACCACCTCGAGCGCGACGACCTGTGGGCCATCCCCACCGCCGAGGTGCCCCTGACCTCCCTGGCCCGCGACGAGATCCTGGCCGAGGAGTCCCTGCCCCACAAGATGATGGCCCACACCTCGTGCTTCCGCCGCGAGGCCGGGTCGGCCGGCCGCGACACGCGGGGTCTGCTGCGTGTCCACGAGTTCGACAAGGTCGAGCTCCTCGCCTACTGCACCCCCGAGCAGGCCGCCGACGTGCACGCCGACATCCTGGCCCGCGCCGAGGCCGCCGTCCGCGATCTCGGGCTCGCCTACCGCATCGTCGATCTGTGCACCGGCGACCTGGGCAACTCCTCGGCCCGGACCTTCGACATCGAGGTCTACGCCCCCGGGGCCGACCGCTGGCTCGAGGTGTCGTCGGTGTCGTGGTTCTCCGACTACCAGGCCCGGCGGGCCAACATCCGCTACCGCCCCGCCGGCGGGGGTTCGCCAGTCGTCGCCCACACCCTGAACGGGTCGGGCCTGGCCGTCCCGCGGGTGTGGGCCGGTCTGGTCGAGACCCACCG
>RFFY01000398.1 GCA_003697065.1 Actinomyces sp.
CCGACCCCACGAGGAGACCACCCGTGAGCCCCACCCTGCACGCCGCGCGCACCACCCCGCGAGCCGCCGAGCTCGTCGCCACCCTCGTCACCGCCGACGCGGTGAGCGAGGGTCTGGCCGGGATCGACGCCGCCGCCTTGGAACGGGCCGGCTTCGAGGGCAAGCGCGACCAGACCCACACCTGGTCGAGCGAGGGTCGTCTGTGTCTGCTCGTCGGCGTCGGTGACGACGCCGCCTCGGTGGGCCCCGACGCCCTGAGGCGCGGGGCGGCTCTGGCGGCCCGGGCGTCGTCTGTTCGCCGTCTGGCGATCGAGACGGGCCCCGGCATCGAGGTCGACGCCGACGGGCGCCGTGCCCTGGCGGAGGGTGCGGTGCTCGGCGACTACCGCTTCACCGTGTACAAGACCTCGTCCACCCGGACGCGTCTGGCCCGTGTCGACGTCGTGGGTGCATCCGGCAAGCGGGCCCAGGCCGACCTCGAGCGCGGCGTCGTCGTCGCCGAGGCCCAGTGCCTCGCCCGCGACCTCGTCAACGAACCCGGCGGCGTCCTCACCCCGCCCGAGTTCGCCCGACGGGCGGCCCGGGCGGCCCGCGCGGCGGGTGTGAAGGTCGACGTGTGGACCAAGGCCGACATCGAGAAGGCGAAGCTGGGGGGCCTTCTGGGCGTCAACCGCGGCTCGAGCCAGCCCCCGCGCCTCGTCGAGCTCACCTACCAGCCGTCGGGGCGCGCCCGTGGGCGCCTGGCGCTGGTGGGCAAGGGCCTCACCTTCGACGCCGGCGGCCTGTCGATCAAGACCGGCCAGGGCATGATGACGATGAAGATGGACATGGGCGGTGCGGCGGCCGTGGTGGCGGCGATGACCGCCATCGCCCGCCTCGCCCCGCCGGTGCGGGTCCACGCCATCGTCCCCCTCACCGACAACATGCTGGGCGGTGACGCCACCCGTCCCGGCGACGTGTTGAGGATCCGCAACGGCAAGACCATCGAGGTGCTCAACACCGACGCCGAGGGTCGCCTCGTCCTCGCCGACGGGCTCTCCCTGGCGAGTGAGCGCCGTCCCGACGCCATCGTCGATCTGGCCACGCTCACCGGGGCCTGCATGGTGGCCCTGGGTCCCCGCATCGCCGGCCTCATGGGCAACGACGAGGCCTTCGTGGACCAGGTGAAGGCGGCGGCGGAGGCGGCGGGGGAGCGGGTGTGGCCCCTGCCCCTGCCCGACGACTACCGCAAGATGATCGACTCCAAGGTCGCCGACATGAAGAACATCGGGGGACCCCACGGCGGGGCCCTGACGGCCGGCCTGCTCCTGCGGGAGTTCGTCCGCGACGGGATCGCCTGGGCCCACCTCGACATCGCCGGGCCGGCCTGGTCCGACGACGACGAGGGTGAGATCAGCGCCGGCGGGACCGGCTTCGGCGTGCGGACCCTCGTCGCCCTGGCCGAGAGGTTCGGGGCCTGAGCGAGCCCGGACGCGCCGGAGGGCGGGCCCGTGGGCCCGCCCTCCGAGCGACGATGGGAGGAAGGGGTCAGCCGATGGCCGAGTCGACCTCGGAGAACTTCGAGCTGGCGCTGGAGCCCAGGGCGGTGACGGCCGCGATGCACACGACGGCGATGAGCGCCACGAG
>RFFY01000050.1 GCA_003697065.1 Actinomyces sp.
CGCAGCACCTCGCCGACGAGGTCGTCGAGCACGGGCTCGATGGTGCGGGCCCAGGCCCCGTGACCGTGTTCGTTGGGGTGGAAGCGGTCGGCGGCGAAGGCGTCGGGCCCCTCCCGTAGGACCTCGTCGGCCTCGTCAGCGGGGACGAAGACGGCGGGCGGATGGGCGACCACGGCGCCGGCCAGGCGGTGACTCACGGCCCGCGCCCGGCGACGCAGGACATCGGCGAGGGGACGCGGCACCCGGGGAATGGCCCCGAGATCCCCGACGCCGGCGACGACGACCCGGGGAACCACCGCCACCAGGGACCCGACCAGCCGATCGGCGTCGCGGCCCAGGCGCCGCAGCGGGGTGGCCCGGATGACGTCGTTGGCGCCGACCGCCACGACCACGATGTCGGTGGGGTCGGCCAGGAGGCGCGGAACCTGGCGCGTCAGGACATCGGTCACCCGGGCACCACCCTCGGCGTGGGAGACGACCTCGATGCGCAGCCCGGAGGGCCGCCGGTGAGCGAGACGGCGGGACGCCTGGCGGACCCAGACGTCGTGGGGGGCGATGCCGGGCCCGGTCAGGGTGGAGTCGCCGAGAACGGCGATGCGTACGAGGGGGCCGTCGACGCCCTCGGTGCCGGAGATGTCGGTGCCGTGGACGGTGGGGTGGGGTCGGGTGACGGTCCACACGACCTGGCCGACGAGGGTGGCGACGACCGCCCCGGCCGTCCCCGCGACCGCTCCGGCCGCCACCTGGAGGGCTCGTCTGCTCAGCGGCATCACGGTGAGCCTGCCACGCCGCGTCATCCGGTGACCGGTCCGGCTGGTGGCGACCGGCGCCGTGTGCGCCATCATGGGGGCCATGCCCGACTCCGACCTCGTGCTCGACGACGAGACGACCGCCGCTTTGACCCTGTTCAACGAGTACCTTGCCGCCGACCGCGAGCGCCAACAACGAGAGCGCCGCCTGGCGAAGGCCGAGAAGGCCAAGGACGAGGCGGCGGCCGCCCTGCGGGCCCTGGAGAAGAAGGGCGTGACCGGCGAGGAGAAGGCCCGGGCCGAGGCCGCCTACCGCGAGGCTCTCGAGACCTGGAAGATCCTGCGCGACGGCGGCGAGCCCGAGCCCGCCACCGCCGCGGCCGGCGACGAGGCCCCTACCGACGAGAGCGCCACCGACGAGACCGCCGACGACGAGGCCACCGCCGACGAGGCCACCGACGCAGACGCGACCGACGCCTGAGGCCCCGGGGGCCACGAGCCCGCCCGCCGGCCGGGCTCAGGCGACACGCACGTAGTCGTAGACCGGCACCCCGTCGGGGCCCAGCGCGCCCTCGAGCACCCACAGTTCACCGTTGCCCTCGAACTCGATGCGCACCGAGGTGTCCCCGTCCCGGGTGATCCAGGGTCCGTAGCCGGGCTGGGGCGCCACCTCGACGATCCACACGAGCCCGTCGAGGGCCTTCAGGTGCACGGCCGCCACACCGGGGATCTCGGCCCACACCAGCACCGGTTCGGCGGGCGGTTCGACCGTCTCGCGGGCGGTGTCGGTCCGCAGGACGCCGGCCTCGTCGATCCAGGCCCGGGCCCACCAGCGGGTGGACCCGTCGGTGAACAGGACCTTCACCTCGGGACCCTCCCCGATCACGATGTCGCCGCGTACCCCCGCGGCCGGCTCGAGGGCGCCGGCGAAGAGCACCGCCCCCTCGCGCTCCACGACCACGCTGCCCCCGTCGGTCGAGATGACCACCCGGTCGACGACGGGCTCGGGGGCCGGGGTCGGTGCGGGCGGGGCGGGTTCGGGTTCCGGCTCGGGGGGAAGGGGAACGACG
>RFFY01000006.1 GCA_003697065.1 Actinomyces sp.
GCGGGGTCCCGCCCGGGAAGCACAGATCCGGGCTCTCGCCCCCGGCGTGGTCGTCGACGAGCACGGCACCACCCGGCTGGAGGGCGGACGTCCGGTCGCCGAGGGTGACGCCCTCGTCGTCACCACCAGCGGCACGACGGGCGAGCCCCGCGCCGTGGTGTCGACCCACGAGGCCGTCGCCGCCGCCGCCCGGGCCACCTCGGCGGCGCTCGACGTCGATCCCGAACGTGACCGCTGGCTCGCCTGCCTGCCCCTGGCCCATGTCGGCGGTCTGTCGGTCGTGACCCGGGCCCTGATCACCGGCACCCCCCTCGAGGTGCACGACGGGGTCGACCTCGAACGCCTCCACGACGCCCGCCGCCGCGGCGCCACCCTGGTGTCGCTCGTACCCACGGTCGTCGCCCGCACCGACGTGTCGGGGTTCCGCCGCGTCCTGCTGGGCGGGTCGGCCATCCCCGCCGACCGTCCCGCCAACTGTGTCGCCACCTACGGCATGACCGAGACCGGGGGCGGCGTGGTCTACGACGGGCGGCCCCTCGCCGGGGTGGAGGTGGCGGTGGTCGACGGCGAGATCCGGCTCCGCTGCCCGATGCTGGCTCGCGCCGACCGTGACGGGCGGCCCCTCGTCGACGCCGACGGCTGGTTCCACACCGGTGACGGCGGGGCGCTCGTCGACGGGGTGCTGAGCGTGCACGGGCGTCTCGCCGAGGTGATCGTCACGGGGGGCGAGAAGGTGTGGCCCGACCCGGTGGAGAAGGTGCTGGCCGAGCACCCGGGCGTGTCCGAGGTCGCCGTCGTCGGCCGGCCCGACCCCGAGTGGGGGGAGGTGGTCACCGCCGTGGTGGTCCCCGCCGACTCCGCCTCGCCGCCCCGTCTCGACGAGCTCCGCGACCTGGTGCGGTCCCGGCTGGCACCCTGGTGCGCCCCGCGGCGCCTCGAGCTGAGGTCGTCGCTGCCGCGGACCGCCCTGGGCAAGATCCGCCGCCACCTCCTGTGACGTCACCGCCCGGCGCTCGCGCCCCGGGGAGGTCGCCGGGGTGGTGACCGGGAGTGTCACACCCCCTCTCTAGTGTCGTACACATGTTCGGTATAGTTCTCGAGGCGCCCACCCGGGGCGAGGCGGCGACGGGGGTGCCTTCGGCGGTGGATGTTGTCGTGTCGCGCCTGTCGGCCGCGGCGGTGGCGTTGGCGGGTGCGCCGGGTGCGGGGTGGGGTCGTCGGGAC
>RFFY01000399.1 GCA_003697065.1 Actinomyces sp.
CCCACGGCCCCGCCCCGCTACCACGTGCCCACCCAGCTCGACCGCGCCGACTTCCCCCACCCCGAGGCGCCCTGGCTGTTGGTGGTGTTCACCTCGGCCACCTGCGACTCGTGCCGGGGTGTCCTCGAGCGGGCCCGGCCCCTCGACGGACCCGAGCTGGCCGTCGTCGAGGTCGAGGTGGGCGAGCGGCCCGACCTCCACACCCGCTACGGGATCGATGCCGTGCCGACCCTGGTGCTCGCCGACACCGACGGGGTCGTCTTCACCGGCTCGCTCGGACCCGTCGACAGCCTCGAGCTGTGGGCGGCGGTGGCCGACGCCCGCAGCGCCCGCGACGAGGGGATCCACCCACCCGGCTCAGGGGAGCTCGGCCACGGGTAGGGCCGAGCTCCGCTCGGCGCCACCCACACCCCCGAGCAGGGACGAGGGCCCCGCTGCCGCCCACACCGCCACCACCCGGGAGTCGGCGTCGACGGTGAGTACACCCCCCTCGAAGCCCACCTCGACCAGGTCGACGGTGCTGCGCCGTCCCGGCCCGAGTTCGAAGGAGGAGACGACACGGTCGCCGGCCCGGACCCGCACGGGGGCGACGGCGTCGGCCGAGGGGTTGAACACGGTGAGGGTGGCGGTGCTCTGACCGCCCGGCACGACCAGACTCCACCGCCGGGAGGCCAGATCGGCCACGCCACCACCGGCCAGACCCCCGCCGGCGTCGAGGGCACGCACGGCGTCGAGCTGGACGGCGACCCCCGCATCGCCCAGGGCCCGGACCACCAGGGCGCCGGGGCCGGCGTCGACGAGGCGCTTCTCGGCCGCCAGATCGAGCACGACCGTCCGGCCGGGCCGGATCGACAACTCGAAGGGTTCGGCGATGGCGTCGGGATCGTCGGGCAGCACCTCGACGTCGACCTCGGCCACCTCGCTCGGCGAGGGGTTGGTCACGGCCAGACGGTCACGGCGGCCGTCGAGCCAACGGGCGTCGGGCACGGCCCAGACGGTCGCCGTCGTCGCCACGAGAGGCCCGGCAACCAGGCCCCGCTCGGTGGCGGAATCGACGATCTGCACCCGGCCGGCGACGAGGCGGCCCGCCGTCACCCTCACGATCGCCGTCACATCGGCGGCCTCGGGCACCTCGTCGGTCAGGTCGACCGCCACCACCCGGCCCGCGGGGACGACGAGGGCGGGCAGGGTGTCGGTACCGAAGGCGCTGACCAGGTCGACGTCGAGCACGGCGTCGTCGGGGAAGGGATTGGTCAACACCAGGGTGAGGCGCTCCCCCTCGAGGGCGGAACGGGTCGCGCCATGGGGCAGAACCCATTGGTCGCCGGACGTCGTCGGGCAGGTGGCCGCCTCCACCCCGGCCTCCCCCGCCACCGTCTGGGTCACCAGGGCCCGTCCCGGTCCCGTCTCGACGATGCCGGCCACCCACGTCCCCGTGGACCGGTCGGCGATCGGTACCGCTTGGCGTCCGCCGCCGGGGACGGCCACCTCGTCGATCGGCTCGGGGACCGCACCCGTGTCGTCGAGGATCCGGACCCGGCCCGCCACCTCGTCCGACGCCGTGGCGGCCACCTCGAGACCCACGACGGCCGGGCCGTCCCCGCTGGTCGCGCCGGGACAGAACCAGGTGGTGTCCTCGTCGACGACGGGGACGGCCCCACGTGTCGCCGCGTCGAGGAGGGGCCGGGGGCGGGCACCGGCGTCGAGGACGACGAGACCGGCGACGCCGGCGGCGAGGACCGACAGGGCGAGCAGGCGACGCAGTTTCATCTCGACGGGCTCATCTCAACGGGCTCCCGCCACCAGACGACGCAGGCCGCGTACGGCGAGGGCGAGCAGGGCCACGAGCTGGACGACCACCGCCAGGCGGTGGGCGACCGGGGTCCGGTAACGCAGCACCGCCTCACCCCCGTCCACGGGCCGGAAGAGCAGACCCAGCTCGTCGACCCGGCGCCGGACGGCGGGTTCGCCGTCGACCTCCATCGCCCAGGCGGCGCTCGGGGCGTCGGCCACCCACACCGACGCCTCGTCGGGGACCGGTCCTTCGAGGGTGGTCCCCTCACCCTCGAGGACGGGCACGGCCGGGAGATCGGTGATCGCCGCCAGGGACTCGAGGTCGTCGACGCTGTCGAAGGCGCCGCTCGCCACCGCGGCCCGCGGCGGCCATCCCACCGTGTTGCGGTAGACGCGCAGAGCCCGATTGACGGCGACCAGGCGCTCGAGGTCGAGCTGGCGGTCGAGGGCGTCGACGAGAGCGTCGGGGACGGGCCGGGACCGGGAATCGGACACGAAGGGTGCCGGCGCCGCTCGATCCACCACGACGACCGCGCCCACACCGAGACCCCCGAGACGATGGCCGAGATCGTCGAGTCGTCCGGCCACGGCGTCGTCGAGCACACCCCCGATGAGATCCCGCGCCCGCTCGTCGGCGGTGGGGTGACGCTCGGTGAGGGTGGGCAGGGGGCCACTGGTGACGGCCCACGCCACCCCCGCCCGCCAGGCCCGGCCCTCCACCGGCAGCGAGGTGGGGGCCCCGAGCCACAGGACCCGCCTCCCCTCGATGCCCTCGATGCGGAGACTCGACGTGAAGTCTCCCGGCGGCAGACCGAAACGCCCGTCACGGAGGGCGGCGAGCACGGGGAGGGCCGACACCAGCGCGGCCACGACGGCCAGGGGTACCAGAGCCTGGCGCCACCCGAAGCGGGACAGGGGCAGGTCGTGTTCGACGGCCACGACGGCCAACCCGACGGCGACGGCGACGGCCACGGCCCCCGGCGCCAACAACACAGCCGGGTCGGCCAGGCCCACCCCGAGGTCGCCACCCTGGTCGGCGAGAGCCACGGCGAGCGACACGAGCACCACCGACCACAGGCGCACGGCGACGGCGAAGCGCCAGGACCGGCCGACGATGAGGGCCAGCAGCGCCGGGAGCGCCAGCGCCCACACCAGGGGACCCGGATCCGTGTTGCCGACGGCGAAGCGGGCGAGTTGGTCGAGAGTCAGCCGCCCGGGATCACCGGCGTGACCACCGGTGACGACGTCGCTCACCGCGCCCCCGCCGACGGCATCGACGAGGCGCGGGGCGACGAGGACGGCCACCACCGGGACGGCGACGAGGAGCGCCACCGCGATCCGACCCACCCCACGCGCCGTCGCCGACAGTGCGGCCCCGGCGATGACCCCGGCGACGACGAGGGGGACGACGACGAGGCTGGCGGGCTCGAGCAGGGCGGCCAGACCCACCGCCACGCCCAGGCCCCATCCCACCCGGGGCAGGCTCCACAGGGCGCGTCCGTGGACGGCGAAGGGGGCCGTGCCCTCGGCGGCGAGGGTCGCCACCAGCACCCACGGACTCACGGCGAAGGCCACGGACCCCGCCAACGACGCCCCCGACAAGGCGGCGGCCGGCAAGGGGACGACGACGGCGGCGGCCAGGGCCGCCACCTGGCCCCGCCGCGAACCGGTCACCGCCAGGACCCGCCACACCCCGGCGAGACCGACGAGCCAGGGGGCGATGACCAACAGGGTGCGGGCCAGGCCGGTCGAGCCGGCCGTCACCGACCCCACCAATCCGGTGACCAGGACCTCCCCGCCGACGGGGCCCGGCGCGCCGAGATCGCGCGCCGACCATCCCGACCACCAGGCCTCCAGCAGGGAGCGGACGCCCGGGGCGGCCGCGTAGTCGCCGACCACGGGCACCCCGCCCGTCCACAGGGCCCGCGTGCCGACCAGCACGACCAGGACCGCCGCCACCCAGGCCCCGACGACGAGGCGTCCCGAGCGCGATCCGAGACCGTCGAGGAGTCCTCGGCCCGCGTCGGCCATGGTCGACCCCCGCCCGATCTGGCCCCGCAGATAGGCGTTGAGGCGCACGCTGCCGGTGATCTGACCGGCCTGGACGTCGACGGGGCGCTGGGTGCGGGTCGAGCGCACGAGGCGACGGCGACGGGCGATGTCACCGGCCCGCCGCAGGTTCCAGGGCCACGCCGACACCACGTCGGCGACCTGGCCCGGATGACCGGTCACAGCGGCCACCAGGGCCTCGGCCAGCGTCAGCACGGCCATGAGGGGGACCGTCACCAGGCGGGTGAAACCACCGGCGTCGACCAGCACCGTGCGCAACTGGTGGCGGGCCCGGAGGCGGCGGACGTCGTCGACCCCCCGCCTCTCGTTGAGGCGCTCCCGGTGGCGGACCCGGGCGTCGGGGGCGACGATCACCCGCCCCCCGGCCAGCTGCACGCGCCAGCACAGGTCGACGTCCTCGCCGCGGAAGGTGATGGCGGGGTCGAACCCGCCGATCTCACGGAAGAGGTCGCCGCGGACCAGGACGCAGACGGAGGGGACGGCGAAGACGTCGGTGACACGGTCGTGTTGCTCCTGGTCGCGTTCGCCCGGCTCGACGACCTCGCCCGCGGTGGCGAAACGGTCGACGACCAGACCGACGTGCTGGAGCCGTTCGGGATCGTCCCAGTCGACGATCTTGGGGCCGACGACGGCGGCGTTGGAGCGCAGTGCCTCGGCCACGAGGACCTCGACGGCGTCGGGGTCGAGGGCCACGTCGTCGTGGCACACGCAGAAGAAGGCGGGTGCCAGGTCGGTCTCGAGGACGGCGTCGGCCGCCGCCGAGAACCCGACGGTGTCCGAGGCGTCGATGACCGAGGCGCCCGGCAGGACCGCCGCCACCCGCCCGGGCAGGCCGGGGTCGCCGGCGGCGTCCACCACGACGACGCTCGTGCGGGGGTAGGTCTGGGCGGCGATGGACTCGAGGGTCTCGGTGAACCACTCCCCCGGCTCGTGGGCGACGATCACGAGCACCACCGACGGTCTCGCCGCCCGCGGCGCGGTCGACCCCGCCGGGCGCGTCGCTGTCTCGGATCCCGGGGGGACGGGCGGGTCGTCGGCCACGATCACGGGAGGCTACCGGCCCGTACCCGACCTGGTTGGGCGGTCGGCGGCGGGGGCCTAGTGTGTGTCTCCGATGTGCCCCCCAGACGGCGCCCCGGGACGCCACGGGCTCCCGCTCCTCGCCCCGACCCGCCCGGGAACCCCCATGGCCCGAGACCTTCCGTGAGAGCCCTCGTCACCGGCGCCAGCGGTTTCGTCGGACGACATCTCGTGGCCCACCTGGCCGACGCCGGCGACGAGGTCGTCGAGTCGGGCACCGACATCCGCGACCACGGCGCCCTCACCGCCGAGTTCGAGG
>RFFY01000400.1 GCA_003697065.1 Actinomyces sp.
CCACCCCTCGTCGGTGGGGAAGAACCCCCAGTAGTCGAGCATGTCGCCGGCCACGGCGTAGGTGATGTTGTTGGTCGTCAAGGCGAAGCGCTCGACGCTAAGGCACACCTGTCCCGGCGCCGGAGGCCGCGCCGGCGGATCGACGATCCGGGTGCGGTGCAGATCGTCACGGGCCACCTCCACGAACATGTGCGGAACCCTAGTGGGTCGTGCAAGCGTGGCGGGATGGAGATCGTCCTGACCGGTACCGGATCGCCCCTTCCCGACCCCCACCGCGCCGGGCCGTCGACCCTGGTCAAGGTCGGCGACACCCACATCCTCGTCGACGCCGGGCGGGGCACGGTGATGCGCCTGGCGGCGGCGGGGTCGCTGCCCGCCTTCCTGGCCGCCGTCCTCGTCACCCACCTGCACAGCGACCACATCTGCGCCCTCAACGACGTCATCACCACCCACTGGGTGATGACCCGGGCCGCGGTGCCCCTGCGGGTCGTCGGACCGGTGGGCACGGCGCGCTTCGTCGAGCGCCAGTTGGCCGCCCTCGAGGACGACATCGGCTACCGCATCGCCCATCACCGGGAGCTCGAGCGTGGCCCGTGGGTCGAGGTGACCGAGCTCGAGCCGGGCGAGTCGCTCGAGGTCGGTGGGGTCGCGGTGACCACGGCGGCCACCGAGCACGCCCCGGTCCGCCCGACGATCGGCTTCCGCCTCGAGCACGAGGGTGTCGGTGCCGCCCTGGTCGGTGACACCCTGCCGTGTCCCGGTGTCGACCGGCTCGCCGCCGGCGCCGACGCCTACGTCCAGACCGTGATCCGTCGCGACCTGGTCGAGGCGTCACCGATCGAGATGATGCGCGACATCCTCGACTACCACTCGGGGGTCGTCGATGCCGCCCGGACGGCGGCCCGGGTCGGGGCCCGCCGTCTGGTTCTGACCCACCTGGTGCCCGCGCCCCCGCCGGGTGAGTACGAGGACTGGCGCGCTCTGGCCGCGGCCCACTTCGACGGCGAGATCGTCGTCGGCGACGACCTGACGACCATCACCCTCTGAGCCTCCCCGATCCTTCGCCCCCCCCAACACCCGTTCCGGCTCCTCGAGCGCCTGTGCGGCAGGCGATACGGGAGCCAGAACGGGGGTGGGGAGGGGGTGGGAG
>RFFY01000401.1 GCA_003697065.1 Actinomyces sp.
AGCGACCGGCACGCCGCCGTGGACCTCACTGCAGGAAGGAGGGCACGTCGAAGTCGTCGTCGCCGAAATCGAGATCGTCGCCCTCGTCGTCGGTGACGGCGAACACGTCGGCGATGGGGACGTCGCCGGTGGGTTCCGGCTCGCGGCCGGCATCGGCGACGGACTCCCTTGCCGTCGAGGCCCGCCGAGCCGCGGGGCGACGCGGCGTCTCGTCCCAGCGGTCGAACCCGGCGGCGATGACGGTGACCCGGACCTCGTCACCCATGTCCTCGTCGATGACGGCGCCGAAGATGATGTTGGCGTCCTGGTGGGCGACCCCGTGGATGATCTCGGCCGCCTCGTTGACCTCGAGGAGACCGAGGTCGGGCCCGCCCGAGATGTTGAGCAGCACGCCGCGGGCGTTCTCGATGGAGGCCTCGAGCAGGGGGCTGGAGATGGCCGCGCGGGCCGCCGCCACCGCCCGGCCCTCGCCCGTGCCGCGCCCGATGCCCATGAGGGCGCTGCCGGCGTCGGTCATGACGGTGCGCACGTCGGCGAAGTCGGTGTTGATCAGGCCGGGAACGGTGATGAGGTCGGTGATGCCCTGCACGCCCTGCAGGAGGATCTCGTCGGCGATCTTGAAGGCGTTGAGGACCGAGGTCTTCTCGTCGGCGATCGACAGGAGGCGGTCGTTGGGGATGACGATGAGGGTGTCGACCTTCTCCTTGAGGCGCTGGATGCCCTGCTCGGCCTGGACCGAGCGGCGCCGTCCCTCGAAGGCGAAGGGACGGGTGACGACCCCGATGGTGAGGGCCCCCTGGCTCTTGGCGATCTCGGCGATCACGGGCGCCGCTCCGGTGCCGGTGCCCCCACCCTTGCCGGCGGTGACGAACACCATGTCGGCGCCGGCCAGGGCCTCGCGGATCTCGTCGACGTGGGCCTCGGCCGCCGCCCGGCCGATCTCGGGGTCGCTGCCGGCCCCCAGTCCCCGGGTGAGGTCGCGCCCGATGTCGAGCTTGACGTCGGCGTCGCTCATGAGCAGGGCCTGGGCGTCGGTGTTGGCGGCGATGAACTCGACGCCCTTCAGCCCGGCGTCGATCATGCGGTTGACGGCGTTGACGCCACCGCCTCCGACACCGACCACCTTGATGACGGCGAGATAGTTGTGTGGATCGGCCATGGCGGCGACCTCCCTGGGCTTGCGGTCGTGGGCCCGCGCCCGGCACAGACGAGTCGACCGGTGACGGTATCGGAGTCGCGGCCCGCCGAGGCGGACCGCGGGAGCGAGGAGGCACGGGCGACGCGCCGGGGGCGACGGCGCGTCCCCCGGCCCGCCGGGGTCAGGCACCGCCGCCTCCCCCGGCATCGAGGCAGTCGGGACGGCGCCGGACGGTGACCAGGTCCGGCACCCGCACGTCGATCAGGGCCAGACACTCCCGGTCGACACCGGCCAGAACCGCCCTCAGCGAGGTGACCACGTCACCGGGTTCCGCCAGGTCGCCGACGAGGACCTCGACCCCGCCGACCAGGCGCAGGCTCAGTCCTTCGTCACCGACGACGACGGCGTCGAGCCAGGCGGCGAGATCGTCGGGAACGGCCCCGATCAGCTCGAGGGCCGCACCGCTGCCCTCGACCACCTCGCCCGCCCGTACGGTGGCGTCGATCTCGAGACGAGGCAGATCGGTGCGGCGTCCGGCCAGGGGATCGAAGCCGGTCACGACCCCCTCGTCGTCGACGAGGGCGGCGCCCGCCGAGGTGGGGATGACCGCCACGGGGATCCGGGGCTCGACGACCAGGCGCACGGTGCCGGGCCAGTGCCGCTCCACCGAGACCCGACGGACCCACGGCAGGGAGCGCACGGCCGCGGCGGCGGCTCCGGTGTCGACCTCCACCAGGGGGGTGCCGGGCTCGAGACCGGCGGTGGTGGCCACCAGTTCGGCGCGCCGGCCCTCGACCCCGGCGACCTCGACCCGGTCGAGGTCGAACAGGGGCGAGCGGGCGAGCGCCACCAGACCCGCGGCGACCGCGACCAGTCCGCACACGACGAGGAGGATGCGGAGGCGACGCCGGCCCTCCGCCCGCCGTACGGCGATGCGCCGGGCCCGGATGCGGGGATCGACACCGAGCGCCGCCGTCATCGCGTCACCTCCCCGGTGAGCGGATCGGCCGTGACGGGCGCCGTCTCGTCGTCGTGGAAACCGGCCAGGCGCGTCTCGGGCTCGAGGACGACACCGAAACGCGCCGCCACCTCCCGTCGGACACGGGCCATGAGGGCGAGCACGTCGGCGGCGGACGCCGTGGCGTCGCACTGGATGAAGTTCGCGTGCTTGGCCGAGACCGCCGCGCCCCCGATCCGCAGGCCCTTCAACCCGGCGGCGTCGACGAGGCGCCCCGCCGAGTCCCCCGGGGGGTTCGTGAACACCGACCCGGCGTTGCGTCCCCCGGGCTGGTGGCGGCGACGCCAGGTCACGATCTCGTCGAGCAGGGCGCGGCCCTCGTCGGGGTCACCGGGAGCGAGGGCGATCTCGGCGGCCACGACGACATCGGTCGGGCTCACGGCCGAACGCCGGTAGCCGAAGGCCAGCCGCTCGGGGTCCCACCAGGCGCACTCGCCGGTGGCCACCGACACCAGGCGGGCACGACGGACGCAGGCGGCCATGTCGGAACCGTGACCACCGGCGTTCATGCGGACGGCGCCGCCGAGCGATCCGGGTACGCCGACCGCCCACTCGAAGCCGGTGAGGCCGGCGGCCACCGAGGTCCGGGCGAGCACGGGCAGGGAGGCGGCACCCCCGCCGGTCACGGTGGTGCCCTCGACCCGCGAGCCGGCCAGGCCCGCCCCGAGGGTGATGACGACGCCGGCCACACCCCGGTCGGCGACCAGCAGGTTCGACCCGCGTCCGACCACCAGCACGGGGACGGGGTCGTGGGCGGCGAGGATCCCGGCCAGGCGGGCGAGGTCGTCCTCGTGGTGGACCTCGACCAGCAGGGCGGCCGGGCCCCCGACCCGATAGGTCGTCAGGGGCCCCAGGGGAACGTCACGGCGCACCCGCTCGGTGCCGAGCGCTTCCGTCACGAGCTCGGCGAGACCCGCCGGCAGACGCGCCGACGGCGGAGCCCCCGGACGGGGTCGGGTGCTCACCCCACGCCCTCCGCCACCGGGGACACGAAACGGTCGGGCAGGGTGGTCAGATCGCCGGCGCCGAGGGTGAGGCACAGGTCACCGGGCCGGAGACGGGCCGTGAGCCAGGCCGCGACCTCCTCGAGGGTCGGCAACCACGCCACCGACGCCCAGGGGTGTGCCTCGAGGACGGCGTCGACGACGAGCTTGCCGGTCACCCCGGGGCGGGGCCTCTCCCCCGCCGGGTAGATACCGGTGATCGCGAGGAGGTCGGCGCCGGTGAAGGCGTCGGCGAAGTCGCGCCACAAGGCGGCGGTGCGGCTGTAGCGGTGGGGCTGGAAGACGACCACCACGCGGCGCCACTCGCCGTCACGGGCGGCGGCGATGGCCGCCTTCACCTCGCTGGGCAGATGGGCGTAGTCGTCGACGAAGGTCACCCCGTCCGCCTCGCCCCGCCATTCGAAGCGCCGCGCCACGCCACCGAAACGACCGAGGGCGGCGACGGCAGCGGCGAAGGGGGCGCCGGCGAGCAGGGCGGCGGCGACGGCCGCCCCGGCGTCGAGGGCGTTGTGCAGACCGGGGACGGGCAACTCGATGCGGCCGAGATGCTCCCCGTTCCACACCACACCGAAGGCGATCCCGTCGGCCCAGCGCTCCACGTCGACGAGACGCAGGTCGGCGCCCTCGGCGGTGCCGTAGGTGACGGCGGTGTCGAGCGTCTCGGCGAGGGCACGGGCTCCGGGGTCGTCGGCGCACACCACGCACCGCGGTGCCGCGGCGGCGAAGGTGGCGAAGGCGGCGGCGAGACGCGCCGGGTCGCCGCCGTAGGTCTCGAGATGGTCGGGTTCGACGGTGGTCACGATGGCGATCTCGGCACCCAGCGACAGGAAGGTCCGGTCGCTCTCGTCGGCCTCGATGACCAGCCACTCGCCCTCGGACCAGGCCGCCCCCGACCCCACCTCGTTGACGTCACCACCGATGACGAAGGACGGGTCGAGGCCGGCCTCGACGAGGATGAGGGCGAGCATGGACGAGGTCGTCGTCTTGCCGTGGGTGCCCGCCACGGCGATGGTGCGGCGCCGGGCGCACAGGGCGGGGAGGAGGTCGGCCCGCCGCAGGACGCGGATCCCCGCCTCCCGGGCGGCGCGCAGTTCGGGGTTGTGGTCGGGGATGGCGGTCGACACGGCGACGAACTCGGCGTCACCCACGTTGGCGGGATCGTGACCGACGGCGACGGGGACGCCCAGGGCCCGCAGGCGCTCGGGAACGGGACCGTCCTTGAGATCGGAACCGGTGACGGCGTGGCCCTGAGCGACGAGCACGGTGGCGATGGCACCCATCCCGGCGCCGCCGGCCCCGATGACGTGGATGCGGCGGGGACGGTCGAGTTCGTCGGGGGTGAGGGGTGACGCGTCGGCGTTCATGAGCGGTCTCCGGTGGTGTGCGGGAGGCGGGGCGCCGGGCGTGTCGCATGGCGCTCCACCAGGTCGGCGATGGCGGCTGCGGCATCGGGGCGGGCCACGGGAGCAGCGGCGCGGGCCATGGCCTCGAGCCGTTCGGGCTCGGCGAGGAGCTCGTCGACCAGGGCTGCCAACCGGTCTCCCGAGCAGTCGGCGTCGAGCAGGACGAGGGCGGCGCCCACGGCGGCGAGTGCCTGGGCATTGGCGCTCTGGTGGTCGCCGGGGGCACCCGGTAGGGGCACGAGGATCGCCGGGCAACCGACCACCGCCAGCTCGGCGACGGTCGAGGCGCCGGCGCGGGCCACGACGAGATCGGCAGCGGCGTAACACGACGCCATGTCGTCCTCGTAGGCGACGACACGGTGCTCGACCCCGCCGGGGTCGATGTCGGTGAGGCGGGCGGTGACGGCGTCGTGATCGCGCCGCCCGGTGATGTGGCGGATCGCCAGGTCGGACCGTTCCCGCCACCGGGACACGGCGTCGAGGACCGCCTCGTTGAGGCGACGGGCGCCCAGGGATCCGCCGAAGACGACGACGAGGCGACGACCGGGAGGCACGCCGAGGCGCTCCCGGGCCGCCTCCCGGTCGCGGGCGCGGTCCACGGAGCGGATCTCGTCGCGCACGGGGGTCCCGGTCCAGACGGCCCGGGGCAGGGTGGCCTCGTCGAAAGGGACGGCCGACGCCCTCGCCCCGCGGGCGAGGAGGCGGTTGGCGGCGCCCGGGACCGCGTTCTGCTCGGTCAGCACCAGGGGGGTCCGGGTGACGAGAGCCGCCACACCGACCGCCACCGAGGCGTAGCCCCCGAGGCCGACGACCACGGCGGGGCGGAGGCGCCGCAGGAGGCGCAGGGCCCGTACCTGGGCCACGGCCAGCCCGCCCACGGCCACCAGGTTGCGTCCCGTGAGTCGGCGTTGCAGACCGCGCCCGGGAAGGGTGGTGAGGGGGTGGCCCGCGGCCGGAACGAGGCGGCTCTCGATCCCCCGTTCGCTGCCGACGAAGTGCACCGCCGACGCCGGGACACCGCGGCGACCGAGTTCGGCGGCGATCGCCAGGCCCGGCAGAAGGTGGCCGGCCGTTCCTCCGCCGGCGACGACCGCCCAGGTCCGCTCGGCGCCGGCGCGGGTGTCGGGGGCGGATCGGGGGGCCACGGTGCTCACCGCCCCTGCCTCGCCACGTTGGCCAGCACACCGAGGGCGGCGAGGGTGACGACGAACGACGACCCGCCGTAGGACAACAGGGGCAGGGTCACGCCCGCCACGGGTAGCACCGACAGCACCGCCCCGATGTTGAGCACGGTCTGGGCCACGATCCAGGTGGTCACGCCCACGGCGAGGAGGAGGCCGAAACGGTCCGACGCCCGTAGACCGACGACGATTCCCGTCACGGCCAGGGCGGCGAAGCACGCCACGACCAGGGCGGCGCCGACGAAGCCCAGCTCCTCGGCGATGACGGCGAAGATGAAGTCGGTGTGGGCATAGGGCAGGAATCCCCACTTGGCCCGACTCTGACCGAGGCCCACGCCCGTGACCCCGCCCACGGCGACGGCGTGCAGGGACTGGAGGAGCTGGAAGCCCGATTCGAGCGGGTCGGCCCAGGGGTCGCGGAAGGCGAGCAGTCGCTGCATGCGCCACGGGGCCAGCACCACCATGGCCCCGCAGGCGGCGGCAGCGGCGGCGCCCGCCGCGGCCAGGGGCACCAGGGGGGTGCCGGCGTAGAAGGCGATGGCCATGACGATGGCGGCGAGGATGATGATGGCGCCGAGATGGGGTTGGAAGACGAGGAGTCCCCCGAACAGGCCCGTCACCAGCACCAGGGGCACGAACGACACCAGGGGCTCTTCGACGGGGCGGGAGGGACGCGACAACAGATCGGCGCCGAACACGACCAGGGCGAACTTCGCCAGCTCCGAGGGCTGGAAGGTCAGACCACCGACCGCCAACCAGCGGGTGGCGCCGTTGGCCTCGAGGCCGAGACCGGGAACGAAGACGGCGGCCAGGGCGCACAGGGACACGATCACCAGGGGCCGCGAGAGCGCACGCCACCGGTGGTAATCGATCCGCGAGGTGACGCCGAAGGCCAGCGCCCCCAGGGTGGTCCACACCAGGTGGCGCCGGAACACGCTCCACGCCGACGCGCCGTCGACGGCGCTGGTGGGCGCCGAGGCCGACAGGACCATGACGACGCCGACGCCCACGAGGGCGGTCGTCACGAGGAGCACCACGAGATAGGGGCCGGTCCGGCGCGCCACCGGTCGTCGCGGGCCACGTCCGTCGGGACGGACCCGGGCCGTGGGGTGGCGGCGCCGCGCCGCGTCACGGGAGGGTCGCCGCGTGGTGACGGTGCCGCTCACGGCCCCACCTCCCGGGGGGTGTGGCGGGCGGCGAGCTCGTGGACCGCACGGATGAAGTCGTCGCCCCGGGCGGCGTAGTCGCGGTAGGCGTCGAAGGAGGCGCACCCCGGCGACAGCACCACGTCGACGCCGGCGTCACGGGCGAGCTCGTGGGCGGTGGCGACGGCCTCGTCCATGTCGCGGGCCACCACCACCGGGACCCGGTCGGCCAGGACCCCGACGAGCTCGTCGGCGGCTTCCCCCATCGCCACCACGGCGGTGACGTGGTCGGCCACGGGGGCTAAAGCGCCCAGGTCGAGTCCCTTGTTGCGGCCTCCGGCCACGAGCACCGCCCCCTCCACGGCACGGACGGCCGCCAGGGTGGCGTGGGGCGTGGTCGACTTGGAGTCGTCGTGGAAGGTCACGGCGCCGACCGTCGCCACCCGCTGGAGGCGGTGGGGCAGGCCCGGGAAGTCGCGGGCGGCCCGGGCGACCGCCCCGAGGGGCGCCCCGAGGGCCGAGACGGCGGCGGCCACACCGAGGACGTTCTCGACGTCGTGGGGGACGGAGCGCCACAGCTCGCCGGTGTGGGCCCAGGGTCCGTCGGGCCCGACGAGGCGGTCGCCCTCGCGGTGGAAGTCGGCGCGCGTCCCGTCGGCGCGGTAGGTGAGCACCCGCCGGTCGGCCGGGAGAGCGGAGGTGACGACGGGGTCGGTGGCGGCGGCGACCGCCACCCCGTCGTCGGGGAGATGACGCCAGATCCGACTCTTGGCCGCCCGGTAACCGGCGAGATCGAGGTGCACGTCGAGGTGGTCGGGGGCGAAGTTCGACCAGACGGCGACGCGGGGCGAGAACAGGCAGGTGCGGGCCAGGCGGAAGCTGGAGGCCTCGACCACGAAAAGTTCGGGTTCGGCGTCGGTGACGGCGGCGACGAGGGGGACGCTGGTGTTGCCGGCGGTGCGGACCCGTCGGCCGGCGGCGGTGAGGGCGGCCGCGGCGAGCTCGACGAGGGTCGTCTTGGCGTTCGTGCCGGTGACGGCGAGCACGGGTCGGTCGTCGACGGCGGCGGCGAGGTCGAGTTCCGACACCAGGGGACGGCCCGCGGCACGGGCGGCCCCGAAGACCGGATGACGCTCGGGCAGGCCCGGGGTGGGGACCACCAGGTCGGCGGCCGCCACCTCGTCGCCCAGGCGGTCGGGTGCGCAGGCGGGCAGGAAGCGGGCGCCGACCGCGGCCGCGTCGGCCGCCGCGTCGGGCCCCGGGGCGTCGTCGACGACGGTGACGGTGTGGCCCCGGGCGGTCAGGAAACGGGCGACACAGCGGTTGGTCACCCCGTACCCCACGACGAGGACACGGCCGCGGCGCGCCAGCAGGGCGGCCAGCTCGTTCCCGTCCAGGAGGGCGTCGACCATCAGCTCGCCGGGGGTGGGGGCTCCGCCGGGGGTGGGTGAACCGCTCATGCCGTGATCCCGTTGGCGATGGCGTCGGCGTAGAAGACGCCGAGACCGACGGCGGTGCAGAGACCCGACACGATCCACAGGCGCACGATGACGGTCGTCTCGGGCCACCCGCACAACTCGAAGTGGTGGTGGATGGGGGCCATGCGCAAGACCCGGCGTCGGAAGCGCCGGAAGGCGATCACCTGCACGATCACCGAGACGGTCTCGATGACGAAGAGGCCGCCGATGAGGGGCAACAGGAGCTGGGTGTTGGTGGCCAGGGCGAGAGCGGCGAGCCCGCTGCCGATGGCCAAAGAACCCGTGTCGCCCATGAAGATCTGGGCCGGCGCCGCGTTCCACCACAGGAAGCCGACGATCGCCCCCACCATCGACACGGCGATGACCGCCAGGTCGAGAGCGTGGTTCACCTCGTAGGCGGACACGTGACGGAACTGCCAGAAGCCGATGAAGGTGAAGGCGGCGAAGGCGAAGGCGCCGGCCCCGGCGGCCAGACCGTCGAGCCCGTCGGTGAGGTTGACGGCGTTGGTCGTGGCGGCGATGAGAAGGAGGGCCCAGACGCTCCACCCGAGCCGGCCCAGCTCCCAACCCGGGACGGTCGCCCGCACGAACGACAGGGTCGTGTGCACCGACGTCAACGACACCATGGCGACGGCGAAACCCAGCCCGACGACGATCAGGCCCCCCATCTTGGCCTTCTTGGTGAGCCCCAGGTTGCGTTCGCTGCGCACCTTGATCCAGTCGTCGAGCAGGCCGACGACACCCGCGCCGACGATCGTGGCCAGCACGATCAGTCCCGTGCGGGTGTAGATGCCCCCGGCCAGGTCACTGACCACATAGCCGGCGACGGCGCCGGCGACGATGGCGACGCCGCCCATGGTGGGCGTCCCCGCCTTGGTGTGGTGGCCCTCGGGTCCGTCGTCGCGGATGGGCTGGCCGATGCGGTGGCGGACGAGCCAGTCGATGAGGGCCTTGGTGCCGATGAGCGACACGGCCATGGCGACGGCGGCGGCGACGAGGAGGCGTGTCACCGCACCCGCTCCCGCAGTCGGGCGAGTTCGGCGCGGGCGACGACCCGGTCGTCGAAGTCGACCGCGGTGTCGGCGAAGATCTGGGTCGTCTCGTGGCCCTTGCCGGCGATCACGACGACGTCGCCGGGGCGGGCGTGGGCGAGGGCATGGCGGATGGCGAGGCGCCGGTCGAGCTCGACGAGGTCGGGCGGCCGGGTCATGCCCGACACCACGGCGGCGGCGATGACGGCGGGATCCTCGGAGCGGGGGTTGTCGGAGGTGACGACGACCCGGTCGGCGAGGGCCCGGGCCACCTCGCCCATCCGCGGTCGCTTCTCGCGGTCGCGGTCGCCGCCGGCGCCGACCACGACGACGAGGTCGCGCTCGGTCAGGTCGCGGGCGGCGGTCAGGGCCGCCTCGAGACCGTCGGGGGTGTGGGCGTAGTCGACGAGCACGGTGGGGCCGTCGCCGTCGTCGACACGCTCGAAGCGACCCGGGACGGGTTCGAGGGTGGTGACGGCGTCGGCCACCAGGGCGTCGTCGATGCCGACGGCGACGGCCAGCTCGGCGGCGACGACGACGTCGACGAGGTTGAAGCGACCGGGGAGGGGAACGGCGAGGGTGTGACCGCGCCAGCGCACCCGCGAACCACGGGGTCCGACCTCGAGGACCTCGACCGTCGACAGACCGGTGGCGACGACCGGCACCTCCACCGCGGCGGCCAGACGGGCGCCGTGGGGGTCGTCGACGTCGATGACGGCCACGGCGCACCGCTCGGGTTCGAAGAGTCGGGCCTTGGCGGCGAAGTAGGCCTCGAGGGTGCCGTGGTGGTCGAGGTGGTCCCGGCCGAGATTGGTGAAGGCGGCGGCCCGGAAGGCGACGCCGTCGACCCGGTGCAGGTCGAGGGCGTGGGAGGACACCTCCATGGCGACGAGGTCGACTCCGGCGCCCACGGCCTCGGCGAGGAGGCGTTGGAGCTCCGGGGCCTCGGGGGTGGTCCGCTCGCCCGTGAGGGTCCCGATGGTGCGGGTGGACCGCCCGGCGGCTCGGGCGAGGGTGGCGAGGACGTGCACCACGGTGGTCTTGCCGTTGGTGCCGGTGACCCCGACGACGTCGAGGCGCTGG
>RFFY01000402.1 GCA_003697065.1 Actinomyces sp.
CCGTCAGTTCTTGGGCAGGTCGCGGAAGGGGGTGTCCTTGGGCGGGCCCGGCTCGCGGGGCAGGCCGAGGACCCGCTCGCCGATGATGTTGCGCTGGATCTGGTCGGTGCCGCCGTAGATGGCGGGAGCGGGCGAAAAGCAGGTGATCTCGGGGATCATGCCGCCGCTTTGGCCCTCCGAGGACCCCCACAGCATCCCGTCGGCGCCGATGATGCGGTTGCCGACGTCGCGGAACTGGCGGAAGAGCTCGCTCATGATGAGCTTGCCGATGTTGGGTTCGGCGCCGGTGCGCTGCCCCCCGGCCTTGGCCCGGGCCACGCTGAGGCGGTTGACCTCGATGAGGGACCAGAGGCGGATCATCTCGTCACGCAGGACGGGGTCGGTGATGCGCCCGTTCTTGCGGGCCAGCTCGACGTAGCGCCACCACAGATCGGGGCCCAGGTTGGGGACACCACCCTCCTCGGACGTCTTGGTGAGGAAGTCGGTGACGGGCCGCTCGAGGGCCTTGCCCTTGGGCCCGGGCACGGCCGACGGCGGCGTCCGACCGGCGTGGCCCAGGGAGGCCCGCTCCACCATCAAGGTGGTGTTGGCCACGGCCCATCCGTTGTTCAGACCGCCGATGATGTTGGCGTCGGCGACCCGGGCCTCGTCGATGAAGACCTCGTTGAACAGGGCCCGGCCCGTCATCTCCCGCAGGGGACGCACCGTCACACCGGGCTGGTCCATGGGGAAGGCGAACCAGGAGATCCCCTTGTGCTTGGGGGCGTCGGGATCGGTGCGGGCCAGCAGCATCCCCCAGTCGGCCACATGGCCGCCGGAGGTCCACACCTTCTGACCGGTGATGACCCACTCGTCACCGTCACGTTCGGCCCGGCACTGGAGGCTGGCCAGATCGGAGCCGGCGTTGGGCTCGCTGAAGAGCTGGCACCAGCCCACGGCCCCCTCGAGGATGGGCGGGATGAACTCGTCGATCTGCTCCTGGGTGCCGTGGGCGGCGATGGTGGGGGCGGCGAGCATGCGCCCGAGACCGGCGGGCGGC
>RFFY01000403.1 GCA_003697065.1 Actinomyces sp.
CACGACACCGGTTCAGCCCGGGTCATCTACGAAGACGACGACTACGTCGTCTACGTGGTGGCCCCAGACGACGGCCGGCGCGATCCACGGTCGGAGTGAAGGACGCCGCCCGCCAGGTGACCGTCTGAGCGGCGAGAGGCCGTGGCCGCGGGACGCCCGCCGTGCGCGTCGCGGCTACTGTCCTCATCGAGCCCGGCTCTCTACACCGGTGCGTCAGCGAAGGAGAACGTCATGGGGATCGTTCGACTTCTCCCGGCGCCGGTCTTGTGCGCCTCCCTTCTCGCGGGGTGCGCCGACGACACGACCACGCCACCCACCACCGCGGCACCGACGACCACGCCACCCACCACCGCGGCACCGACGACCACGCCACCCACCACCGCGGCACCGACGACCACCGAGCCGCCGCTGGGGGGACAGTTGGCCATCTGGCCCGCCGCCGGTGACGTGATCGCCGACCCGGCGGCCGCGGCGAGGGACTTCATCTCCACGGTGTTCGGCTTCGCCCCCAACCTCGGCGAGTTCCGCCGAGGTGACTCCCGCAGCGGCGAGATCGAGGTGCTGTCCCCTCCTGAAGGCGGCGTCACGACCCTCGAGAGCGTGCTGCTTCTGCGTCAGCTCGGTCCGGGCGACGGATGGTTCGTGCTCGGTGCCGTCAGCGACGCCAACACCATCGCCACGGCGGAGCCGGGAAGTACGGTCACGGCCGGGCCGGTCGAGGTCACCGGTCAGGGTCGGGGTTTCGAGGGCACGCTGATCATCGAGGCCCGGATCGCCAGAAGCGACACGGTGCTCGACCGGCAGATCACCCAGGGTGGGGCGATGGAGGCTCCGGAGCCCTATGCGGTGACGCTCGACCTGTCGGCCGCCGAGCCCGGCGACACCGTGTTCATCATGGTGCAGGGCGATGTCGGACTCGAGAACGACACCGGCGAGTTCAGCGCCATTCCGGTGATGATCGGCTGATGCGGGCGACTCCTCACATGTCGCCCGCAGGCGCCGACCGGACCGAGGAGGGGTACGGCTGGAAGGGACCCCATCCGATGACGGTTCGCCCGCCCGCCGTGTTCGTCGCCCTGGCCCTGGTGGTCACCGCCTGCAGCACGAGCGGACCTTCCGAGGGCACCGCGACGGACGACGGCCTCCCGTTCCGCCGACCACCGGCGAGCCAGCCGGCCGGCACGGAGCCGGCGTCCGGCCACGAGGGTTTCGTGCTCCCGCCCGCTCCCACCCTGACCGACCATGCGCTCAGCGACGCCCCTTCGTACATCTTCCTGTTCACCCACACGGAGGATCCCTTCAACCACGAGTTGTCCGAGGAGCGCTACTGGCGCGTGGGCGACCTCGTCGAGGAGGTGGCGGCAGCCCATCCCGACGTGGGGCTCGTGTGGACCATCGAGTTCCAGGGTTCCGACGCCGAGACCGTCACCCAGCGCAACCCCGAGACCGGGCTCGTCGACCGCCTCCTGGCACTCCGCGACGAGGGACTGGTGCAGTTCGGCTACCACGCCTACCACGATCCGACCTATCTGAACCGGCCCCAGAACGAGCTCCGGCCCGACTCGAGCTTCGACGAGGTCCACGACGCCATGTGGACCTGGATCACCTGTCGCAAGGACGTGACACGGGGTGGTTGTGTCGAAGAGCGGGGTGGAGGACTCGAGGCGATATCGAACCCCTTCGGCCAGGTCACGATCGTGACCGGGCTCGGTGTGAGCCTCGGCTTCCAGGTGGAACGGTCCGCCGGCGCCCTGGCCGTGCGGGAGCTGGTTCCGGACCGGATGCTCGCCTTCGGCTTCCCCGACCACGGCGATCTCGCCGTCGACCGGACCTACACCGCGGCCCGGGACGCCCTCCTGGCGCTACTGACCCCCACCCACGAGACGAGTTCGTCGACCTTCTGGATGGACGGCTCGATCCGCATCAACGACAGCGCTCCCCTCGACGACGTGAACCTCTCGCCGCTGTACGACGGCCCCGACGCTCTCGATGCCGCGCTCGACAGCCTCGACGGTTCCCGTTCCTTCGTCCTCAACCAGGGCATCGCCGACAAGTTCCTCTACACCCTGGAGACGACGAGCCCGACCAAGTGGGGGTATGCCCACCCGGACGCGCCCGAACTGCCGCCGGAGTACCGCCAACCGGCGTCCGAGCGTGAGCGCCGTTACCGGACCACGGCCGAGACTCTCCGCCACCTCGCCGAGCGCATGGACAGCAGCGGCGGTGCTCTGCGCTTCGTCGACGCCGCTGACGTCGTCGGGCTCTTCACCTCCGAGGACTACTGGAACGTCGACGACGACGAGCTCGACCAGATGGCGGCCTGGCTGCTGAACAACTGGACCGACACCCCTCCCGCCTGGACCTACGACGGTGAGGACTTCTATTCCCTCGCCGACACCTTCGCCCTCCTGGCCGCCCGGGCCGGTGGCGAGACCGCCGACGACATCGTCTCGCGGATCCACGGGCCCTGGACGGTGACCCGAACCACGACAGCGGCCACCTCCGTCGCTGCCGACGACCTCACCCTCGCCGCCCAGGACGGTCTGATCAGCTCCTCGCGCATCTCGGAGTCGTACCGGGTCGGCAGCCAGGAACTCACCGCCACCCAGCTTCTCTACGCCCTGGCCTACCTCCGCCTCGCCGACCGCCAGGGAGTCGATCTCCGCACCGTTCCCATCCCGGCGACGGCCACGGGGCCCGAGACCCTCGAGCTACTCAACACACTCGGCTGCACCGACTGTCTCGACACGGCGTGGTCCCTCAAGCCCGCGCGCTTCCAGGACTGAGCGGGGTCCGTGTCGGCGAAGGGCGCGCGTCGACCGGGTCCCGGTCACCGCTGACGGTCGGCTCGTCACGGTGGTCGTGCCGGCACCCGGGCCCGCTCCTGCGAGCGGGCCGGGCGCTGAGTCTTTCGGCGTCCTCTACTCGACCCTGCTGGTGGTCGGGGACTGGTGACCGCCTTCAGCCTGCCCGGCACGTTGGGCCGGCGGCCGGGCTCACCACCCGGATGGACCCGGACGGGGTACCAGGTGCCGTCGGTGCGGCGCCGTAGCCGGATGATGCCGGTGTGGACCTGGGTGTGGCAGTGGGCGCAGAGTGAGGCGAGCTGGTCGATGTCGGTGCGCCCACCGGCCGCGTAGGGCTCGACGTGGTGGGCGTGGGTGTGAGCGAAGGGGGCTCCGCACACGACACAGCCGCCGTCGCGCACGGCGAGGGCGATGCGTTGGGCCGCATCGGCGAGGCGGCGGGACCGCCCCAGCCACAGGGGCCGGCCCGGCCCGGCGAAGATCGCCCCGCAGATGCGGGCGTCGTACCTGTCGATCAGCTCGGCGAGCAGCGTGGGTGGGATGGGTCCGGCATCGACGATCTCGCAGCGCCCCTCACGGCTCTCGCCGCTGAGCACCCCGACGTCGGCGACGGCGACGAGCTCCAGACGTCCGCGGCTGCCGGCCTCGGCGGGCAGATCCCGGTCGGTCTCGACCGGTGAGTCGACGCCCATCAAGCGGGTGAAGGCGTCGGCGCGGCGCTGCTCCACGCTGCGTACGGCGTCGGGGGTGCCGTCGCGGCCGCCGTCGTGGCGCCACAGGCGATCCATCTCCCGATCCAGCACCTGAGCCACCGCAGTGCCGGTGACCGAGTCCAACTCGAACCCGAAACGCCACATACCCGACCCCGAATCACGATGCCGCCAGCCCCGACGCCGGCGCCGCTGACGCGCCAGACGCGCCTCCACATCGGCCGCCGTCTCCCGCTTCGTCAACCAACCCTCAGCCACCCGCCGCGCCGAGTCGGCATCGGCGCCCGCCACCAGACCCAGCAGTTCACCCTCGACGGCTTCGGTCCCGGCCCGTCCCACGGCATCGACCAACACATCGGCGGTCTCGACGTTCACCCGACCCTCCGACAAGGCGTCGGTGACCGCTGGCATCTCTCCGAGCACCTGGGCGCGCTTCTTGGCGCGGCGCGCCTCACGCTCGGAGCACCCCGAGACCGTCTTCCACGACGACACCCCATCCGCCCCGGCATCACCCAAAGCATCGACCGCCGCGGCCAGGCGCACCTCGGCGGCCGCAACGGCCGCCTTCACCCCGGCTACAGCCTCCATGGCCGCCACCAGGTCCCGACGACCCCACCCCGCACCCGGCATCCCACCCAACGCCACCGCCGCGGCTGACAGGCGCGACACCGCGACGTCCACCCCCACCTTCTCCCCGGTCTCACCCCGGGTGGGCGGCGCCTCGAGAACTGTACCGAACATGTGTACGACACTACGCCAGGGGTATGACACCGTGATGTCAAGTGGTTCGTGCAATGAGGGCGTCGAGTGCCTCAGCTGGGGTTGCTCCGTCGAGCACGAGGTGGGACCGGCTGTTGAGCTCGATCACGAGCTGGTCTGCGGTCGCCCGGTCGACCGCGTGAAGGTCCGCGCCTCCGGGACCTGCTGGCGTAACAGCGCGTTGGCGTTCTCATTCGTCGGGCGCTGCCACGGCGAAGCGAGCCAGATGCGCCCGCAGCGTTCCCAGCAGCGCCCCAAGACGATCCCGCACCGCCGCCGCGGCCGTCACCCCATCAGGCAGAGCCCCGATCATCGTGTAGCGAGTCGACCGCTCCACCAGCGTCACCAGCCCTGACCGGTTGACTCGAGCAATGTCAGCCCACAGCGTCGCTCGGTTCGGGGAACGTGAGGGGGAGCTGCTCGGCGGGAGTCACGGATGGGTGCACCGGGTCGGCGGGGTCGGGATCCTCGACCGACGCGAGCACGTCCGCGAGGGTGTCGAGCGAGGTGACAGGGGTCGCGCCGAGGGCTTCGAGCGGCGCGTTGCCCGGCCCTTCGCCGTCGCCCCGCCACACCAGCACCCGGCCGTACCCCCGCTTCAGCGCTTCGGTCGCGCCCCGCCAGGTGCCGCCGCTGCCATGGTCGCTCGCCACGACGAGCGTCGCGTCGGCGATCGCGTAGATGATCTTGTTGCGGCCCATCGCCGCACCGGCGCTGAACCCGGCGTCGGGCGCATAGGGCGTGGCCAGGCACAGCCGCCCCTCGGTGACCGCCCGGCGTAGGTCGGCGCGGCGACCCACCCGGGCCAACCCTTCGGTCGTGACCCCCACGACCGGGCCGTCGTTCTCGAGCGCGGCGGCCATCGCCACCTGGTCGACGCCGCGGGCGGCGCCTGACACGAGCGCCCGGCCGAGCCGCACGGCGACCTCGGCGCTGCGGCGGGCCACCTCGCCGCCGGCCCCCGAGACGTTGCGGGAACCCACGATCCCCAGCCAGCCGGTCGACAACCACTCGACCGGCCCTGCGACGTAGAGGATCGGCGGGGCGGCATCCCGCAGACGCTCACGCAGGCGCGCCGGGTAGCGCTCGTCCAACGCCGCGACCATGGCGATGCCGTTGTTCTCGAGCCGCTCCCGTTCGAGCGCGAAGCCGGTCGCCGCGTCGAGCAGCGCCGCCACCCGCTCGGCCGTCGCTCGGTCGAGCCCGGTCCGCTCGCCGATCTCCCCCGCACTGAGGCCGAGCAGCGTGCCCAGCCCCTCTGGCACGGCCCCCACACACCGCCAGAACTGGCTCGCAGTGAGCGGGTCGACGTCGGCGCCGCTGATCCGGTTCGTAAGAAGTAGCGCCGCGAGAACGTCGTCGCTCATGTCACGATCCTGCCGCATGGGCGAGTGCGGCGACGTACACGGGCCCGGATCCAGCCGAGCGCAGCGTGTGGGCCACCACGGTGAAGGTCCAGCGGGAGTCGACGATGTCGTCGATGAGCAGCACGGGTCCGTCGGGCAGATCACCGGTGACCTCGAACGCACCCCACAGGTTGCGGACCTGCTGGGCCGAGTTCTCCCGGGTCTTCTGCGGCTCGGTCTCACGCGTCTTGCGCAACACGCCGACGTAGGATCGCGCCAGGCGGACCGCGACCCGCTGGGCCAAGCTCGGCACGAGCTCGCCGCTCCGGGTCGAAGGCACGGCGGTGATCCACGTCACCGGCCCGGCGAGGCCGCGGGCGACCAGCATGTCGACGAACCCGTCGACGAGCGCGTCGGAGAAGTGACCGTCGACCTGCTTGCCGGCCCGCACCATCTCGCCCCACTGGGGGTCACCCCACGAGCACAGGGCGAAGCCCGCCTCGAACCGATGGCCCGCGGGGATCCCGCCCGACGGGTCCGAGAGCCCCCTCGGCCACTGCTTGCGCGGCGCGATCGGGACGTGCTGGACGCCGAGCAGCCACTCCCGGGCCCGGCGGCGCAGCGACCCGTCGATGGGTTCCCGGCCGAAGGGCGCGCCGCAGTTGTCGCACACCCCGCAGGGTTCGGCGCCCGAGTCGTCGAGCGCGACGCGCAGTACCTCCATGCGGCAGCGGTCAGTCGTCGCGTAGTCGCGCATCACCTCCTGCTCGGCGCGCCGGATCGCCGTGACCGCCGCGACCCGTTCGTGCGGGTACCGCCACGGCGCGAGTGTGCGGCTCCACCGGGCGCCGTCGCGCTGCACGACGCCTTCGACCTCGAGCTGCACGAGCATCGACTCGAGCCGGCTGCGCCGCACGTTCACCTGTGACTCGATCATCGGGACAGACAGGGGCTTGTCGGCGGCGTCGAGCGCTGCGATCACCGCGTCGGCCTGCTCGGGGGTGGGGAACGCGGTCGAGATGAACCAGTCCTGGATGCGGGTGTCCTCGCCGCCGCGCAGACCGACCCCGAGGCTGCGGTCGAGCTGGCGGCCGGCCCGGCCGACCTGCTGGTAGTAGGCGAGCGGCGATCCGGGCATCTGGTAGTGGATCACGAACGCGAGGTCGGGCTTGTCGAACCCCATCCCCAACGCCGAGGTCGCCACCACCACCTTCACGTCGTTGCGCAGCAGCCGCTGCTCGACGTCGTGGCGGGAGTCACTGTCGTCGACGCCGCTGTAGGCGAGCGCGTCGATGCCGACGTCGCGCAGGAACCCGGCGACCCGCTCGGTGTCGCGCACCGTAAGGCAGTAGACGATCCCGGTCCCGGGGATCGCCGGAAGGTTCTGCGCTAGCCACGCAAGCCGGTCGGCCGGGTCGGGCAGGTCGATCACCTGCAGCGACAGGCCCTCCCGGTCGAGCGGACCCCGCAGGGTCGTGAGGCGCTCCCCGAGTTGGCGTTGTACGTCGGTGACGACCCGGTCGTTGGCGGTGGCGGTGCAGCCCAGCACCGGGGTGCCCGGCGAGAGCAGGTCGAGGAACCGGGCGATGCGCCGGTAGTGGGGACGGAAGTCATGGCCCCAGTCGCTGATGCAGTGCACCTCGTCGACGACGAGCAGGCCGGCGCGGTCCCCCACGAGCGGCAGGTAGTGCTCGCGGAAGGCGTCGTTGTGGAGTCGCATCTCCGACACGAGCAGCACGTCGACCTCGTCGCGGCGCAGCGCCGCGAGAATGTCGTCCCAGTCGGCGCGGTTCGACGAGTTCAGCGACACGGCCCGGATCCCGGCCCGGGCCGCTGCCTCCTGCTGGTTGCGCATGAGCGCGAGCAGGGGCGAAATGAGGAGGGTCGGCCCCCCGCCGCGTTCGCGCAGCAGCCGGGTGGCGATGAAGTAGACGGCGCTCTTGCCCCAGCCGGTGCGCTGCACGACCAGTACCCGCTCACGCCGGACCACCAACGCTTCGATCGCCTCGAGCTGGCCGGGCCGGAACCGGGCCTGTGGATCGCCCGTGAGCAGGTGCAGCACCTCAAGGGCCTGCGCCGCAAGCGTGCCGCCATCCATCGCGATCCCCGTCGAAGTCCTCGCCTAGGCCGTCACCGAGCTCATCGTAGTCGTCGTGGTCAGCGTCGATGCTGGCCTCAAGGGAGCAGCCCGCATAGCGGGCACACCGATTGGTCGGCGTCAACGTCGCTCACTGGGAGATGGAAGCTGGTGGAGCCAGGACGACGGCTCGCCGATCTGGAAACGGTCTCATTCATCGGCCACCACCACACCATGACAGCCTCACCCAAAACAGGATCAAAAGCCCCCGGCTGCGAGCGGCTCGACGCCTTCACGGACCGCTAGGTGACGCTGCTGTCATCCGCTAGGCCTCGTTGCCTGGAGAAGCACGCACCCGGGCCTCTGCAGATCGTCAGCAAGTCCGGGTCGCTCTTCGATGGGCTCCGCGCTCGGGCCCCACTCGACGAGGCGGTCGAGGACCAAGCCGCCGGCGACCACGGTGTCTGGGTTGCGACCGTTCGATGCTGGTTCTCGACCCCGTCGACGAACCAGTTGCTCGCCCTCGACGAGATAGTTGTCGACACCAGACACGATCACCGCGCTCGCTGGTCTCGAACGACCGGGTGATCGGCGCCCTGTAGGATCGTCCGATGACGGATTCCTCCCCCACCCAGGACTTCGAGGGCGCGAGCTTCTACAGGACCAACTTCCGGGGCGCCGTCTTCCGCGGCTGCGACTTCAGCGCGGTGACCATGCGCAGCGTCGACGTGGGGGGA
>RFFY01000404.1 GCA_003697065.1 Actinomyces sp.
GACAGCCCCGCCGGCCTCCCTCCCGGCCACGACCACTCTTGCGGCCACCCCGTCGAGCGGCGGGGGAGCCGACCCCGCCGACGCCGACGCGGCCGCCTTCCCCGTCGTCGACGTCGACAGCGGCTCGGCGGGCGCCGTGAGCTGGGTGCGGATCCCCTCGGACCCGGACTGCACGAACATCACGGCCACACCCACGCTGGTCGGCCGGTGGCTGGTGTACCCCGACCACCGGCGCCGTGAGTGCACCTTCGCTTCGGCCGAGCCCGACACCTGGAACCTCTACGGTTACGACCTCGACACCGGCCACGTGCACCTGTTGTACGCGGGTGCCGCCGGCGAGGCGCCCCTGCTCCACGACGAGGAGGCCGGCGTGGTGTGGTGGCCGACGACCCTGGGGGGAACGGTCCAGGTGCTCGACGACGGGGACTTCTCGCGCCGGAACCAGATCGGCCTGGGCACGACGGCCGACGGGGCGGGAACCCTCGTCGACGGCGTCTACTACCAGGGCACGGTGAACGGCCCCGACGCCAGCTGCCAACAGCCGATCAACCCGGCCTGCGGAGCCCTCTTCGCCGTCGACCGTGAGGGCCGGGTGCTGTACTCCCGGACCACCGACGACGGTTTCCGGGCCTGGGTGGGCACCGGGGTCGTCAGCGTGGGCGACCGTCTCTACTGGGGGACGGCCGCTCAGACCGTGGGTGAGAAGTCGGGCGACGAGACCGAGTACCTCGGCGGCTGTTCGGTGGTCGAGACCGACCTCGCCCTGAACATCGTCGCCACCTTCGATCCGGGCGATCTCGCCTGCTACAAGCTCGACTACGACGGGGCCAACGAGGACTCGGTGGCGGGTGAGGTGGTACCCGACGGCGCCGGGCTGTGGGCCCTGTACGTGCGCCCCAACGACGCCGACATGGCCGAGAGGGGACGGGTGGCGCTGTACCGGCTCGGCCTCGACCTGACCGAGACCTGCCGGGTCGAGTTCCCCTGGCGCTCGGGGGTGCAGACCTCGGGCTTCTACGCCGCGCCGACGGTCGACGCCGAGGGCCGGGCCTTCGTCGCCGTCACCGTTCCGGGCGACGGGGGAGGTCGTCGGGCCCAGCTGTGGCGGGTGACCCCGGACTGCGGCTCGACCCTGCTGGTCGAGGTGCCCGACGCCACGGCGTGGGCGTCGCCGACCCTGGCCGACGACTCGCGTGTGCTGTTCGCCACCGACGGCGCCCTGAGGGTGGTGAGCATGGACGGCGAGGTGCTCGCCACCCACGAGTTGGGGTCCGACGCCGTGGTGCAGTCCTCGCCGGTGATCGTGGACGGGACGGTGTACGTGGTGCAGGAGGACGGCACGGTCGACGCCGTGGCGGGCACGGGAGTGGAGGGCTACGGCTCGGCGATCTGGCCCCGCTACCGCCACGACGACGCCGCCTCGGCGCGCCTGGGCTGAGGCCCGCGCCCCGGGGCCGGCCGCGGCGGGTGGCCGTCGGCTCCGGGTCGGGGACCGGTGCTAGCGTTGGGTCATGGAACCCCCCGAGACACCGGCGAGCGGGGCGGGACCGACGGACCGGACCTCCGCTCGTGACGCCGACGACGTGTTCCGCGAGCTGGCTCGGGTGCGGGTCGCCTACGAGGAGGAGACCGATCCGGTCGAGCGCGTGCGCCTACGCGAGCGCCTCGACGAGCTGCGCTCCGAGGCCGCC
>RFFY01000051.1 GCA_003697065.1 Actinomyces sp.
CAGGCGGTCATCGCCGACCTCGTCGGCCGACCCGGCTGGCTCGACGAACACCTCTCGCGCCTGCGGCCCGTGTACCGGCGTCGGCGCGACGCTCTCGTCGACGCCGTCGACCGCTTCGTGCCCGAGGCCTCCTACGCCACCCCGGCCGGTGGGATGTTCCTGTGGCTCCGCCTCGACGGGGTCGACACCACGAGGCTGCTCGCCCGGGCTCTCGAGGTCGGGGTGGCCTTCGTGCCCGGGGCCGCCTTCGCCGTCGACGCCGACCTCGGCGATCATCTGCGCCTCAGTTACGCCACCGCCGACCCCGATGCCATCGAGGCCGGCGTCGCCCGCCTGGCCGCCGCTCTCGTGTGAGGGTGCCGCCGCGGCCGCCGGTGGGCCCGGCCGGAGGTCCCGATGGGCGAGGGTGCCTCCACGGCTGCCGGTGGGTCCGGCCGGGGTCCCGAGGGGCGAGGCCGCCCCTGCGGTCTGACCGGGTCGGGGTCCCGATGGGCCAGGTGTCGGGGCCGTGGGTCATCATGACGCCATGAGCAGCGAGCGCATCCAGTCCCTGTTCGGCCTCGAGGGCCGCTTCGCCGTCGTCACCGGAGGCAGCCGCGGCATCGGCCGCATGATCGCCGAGGGCCTGCTGGAGGCGGGCTGTCGGATCGTCATCTCGGCCCGCAAGGTCGAGCAGGTCACCGCCGCCGCCGCCGAGATGTCGGCGCTCGGCGAGGTCGAGGCCATCCCCGCCGACCTGTCGACCCCCGAGGGATGCGCCGCCCTCGCCGCCGCCGTGGGGGAGCGCACCGACCGGGTCGACATCCTCGTCAACAACGCCGGGGCGAGCTGGGGCGAGCCGCTCGAGACCTATCCCGTCAGTGGTTGGGACAAGGTCATGAACACCAACGTGCGGGGGGTGTTCCTGCTCACCCAGGCCCTGCTCCCGCGCCTGCGGGCGGCCGCCGGCCCCGACGACCCGGCCCGGGTCATCAACGTGGGTTCCGTCGACGGGCTGCGGGTCCCCGACATGGAGACCTATGCCTACTCGGCCTCCAAGGCCGCCGTGCACATGCTCACCCGGCATCTGGCCAAGCGCCTGGCCCCCGATCACATCACCGTCAACGCCATCGCCCCGGGCCCGTTCCGGTCCAAGATGATGGCCTTCGCCCTCGACGACCCCGAGGCCCGGGCCGCGGTGGCGGCCTCGGTGCCCCTGGGGCGCATCGGTGCACCCGACGACATGGCCGGCGCCGCCATCTACCTGGCCTCGCGGGCGGGCTCGTACCTGACCGGTGCGGTCATCCCCGTGGGTGGCGGCATCGCCTGCGCCGACTGAGCCGGCCGGGCCCGGGCCACCTGGCCGGCCAGCGGGTCGGACCGCCGAAAGGCCGGGTCGCGGCGGGCGCCGTCAGGTGGGCCGTGTCACAGGTGGGCCCCGTGACAGGGTGGCCCCGTCACAGGTAGGTCCCGGTGTGTTCCGTCGGGGCGGTGTGCTGGCGGGCGGCCTGGAGCTGCTGGAGCTGGCGGGCGGCGGCCGCCTGCTGGGCCATGAAGGAGGCCTGCAGGCCCTGCAGCAGCCCCTGGAGCCAGCCCACGAGCTGGGCCTGGGCGACGCGGATCTCGGATTCGGTGGGGACCCCGTCGTCGCCGCAGCAGGCCGCGAACTCCTCGAGCTCGTCCATGAGCTCCTCGGAGAGGATGCTGCGCAGCTCCTCCATGGTCTCGCGGTGGATGCGGGCCAGGAGGCGTCGGCCCTCCTCGTCGGTGGGTGCCGAGCGGACCTCGTTCATGAGGGTCTGGATCATGGTCCC
>RFFY01000052.1 GCA_003697065.1 Actinomyces sp.
GACGAGGCGTTCCGACGGCGTACCGTCCGAACCCCACCGGCGCTCGATGTAAGCCATACCGCCCCCTTCGCCGGGACCGAGGTAGCCATAGGCGTTCCCGGGAAGAACGACCGGCGGGGCGTAGGCCTGCACCGCCGGCTCCGCGACCGCGCCACCGCCGGGATCGACCTGAACGGTAAGCAGCCTGCCCCCTCCGTCCGGGGTGTACAGGAGCCATTGCGTTACCCCGTCGAGGCCCTCCACCCCTTCGAACCGAAAGCCTTTGACCAGACTCCCTTCCGGGAACGTCAGACCCGGCGCCACGTCGGTCAGCGGGAAGCCCGTCAGCACCGGCTCCAGGCCGGACGCCCCGTCACGACGGTAGGTGAAGCTCATCTCCGCCCCCGGCCTCGAGAAGTCCTCCAGGGTGATGAAACTCGGACCGCCCCCGTTGGAGCGGCTGTCCGGGTGCGTGTCCGGGCCGAAGCGGTTCTGGTAGAGCCGTACCTCGGCGCCGGTCTGCGTCACCACCGTCACCGGGTTGTCCCGGAAGAAGAAGTCGAAGGGCGTCCCCAGGTCGAAGGCAGGACCGAACGGGTTGGGGTTCGGGAAACCGATATCCTGGGCCCCGTCGGCTTCCTCCAGGTCCACGGCGCGCGTTTCGGCTCCCACGTTGACGCGGTTCGAGGCCACCCCTTCGAGCAGCCGCCGCTCGTCGATGTGCCAGACGAGGATTCCCCCCCGGAGCGGGTTGCCTTCCTCGTCGACCCCGCCGGGTAACGCGGCGTCATAGTCGTCCACCCCGACGACCACCCCCCCCTCGAAGCCGGAGGTGTTGAACCGGTTGAACCCTTCGTCCCCGTCCGCCACGCGCACCTCACGGATGGCGCCGTCACGCCATACCCGCATCACCAGGCCATCGCCCTCGGGGTCGCGAAACCGGTTCTCCACGAGGAAATACTCCGCCGGGGAGATCCACGCGCGCGCCACGTCCGAGCGGGTGGCGTCCGAGACGTGGCGCAGCGTCACGGCCTGCGGTCCCGCCCCCATGAGGTCGAGCGGTTCGGTCCATCCCAGGAACACCTTCGTCCAGGCCGAGGGCTCGGGGGGAAACAGGCCGTTGAAGGCGAAAATACCCAGCGGGTCCATCAACCCGAACGGCCCGATGGCGCTCTGCCCCGTCTCCGTGTCGAACAGGTCCGGCACGCCCAGGTAGTTGAAAAAGCTCGCCGCCAGCAGGCCATTGATCGAGAATTCGGCCAGGAATGGGCGGTCCTCGATGAAGTCGATGCCGCGGCGCGTCTCGGTGCGCGGCAGGATGAGTGCGTGCGTGACGGGCAGGCCATGGAAGGTCAGATCTACCTCGCCGAGCAGCCGGTTCAGCGTCGCCGTGTCGAAGAAGAGCGACGGGAGGTCCTCCGGCGTCTTGTCGAGCGTGGTGCCGATGAGTTCGACGTCCCGGCCGACCCCGGCATGGAAGATCACGAACGCCGTCGTGGCCGGATCGAAGCCCCGCAGA
>RFFY01000053.1 GCA_003697065.1 Actinomyces sp.
GGCCCCCGATCAGGAGTCCTCGGCGTAGGCGCGCAGCTCGCGCCGGGCGAGCTGACGCTTGTGGACCTCGTCGGGACCGTCGGCCAGGCGCAGGGTGCGGGCCTGGGCCCACAGGAAGGCGAGGGGGGTGTCCTGGGAGACGCCCGCCCCGCCGTGGGCCTGGATGGCCCGGTCGATGACCCGCAGGGCCATGGCCGGGGCGGCGATCTTGATGGCCGAGATCTCGGTGTGGGCCCCCTTGTTGCCCACCGTGTCCATCAGCCAGGCCGTCTTCAGCACCAGCAGGCGGGTCTGCTCGATCTCCACCCGGCTCTCGGCGATCCACTCCCGGATGACCCCCTGCTCGGCGAGGGGCCGGCCGAACGCCACCCGCTTGGTCACCCGCCGGCACAGGAGCTCGAGGGCGCGTTCGGCCATGCCGATCAGGCGCATGCAGTGGTGGATCCGTCCCGGACCCAGCCGGGCCTGGGCGATGGCGAAGCCGTCCCCCTCGCCGGCGATGAGGTTCTCGACGGGGACACGCACGTTCTCGAGGAGCACCTCGCCGTGCCCGTGGGGGGCGTCGTCGTAGCCGAACACGGTCAGGGGTCGCAGCACCGTCACCCCCGGGGTGTCCATCGGTACGAGGATCTGGGACTGCTGGCGGTGGGGCGGGGCGTCGGGGTCGGTCTTGCCCATACAGATCATGATCTTGCAGCGGGGATGGGTAGCCCCCGAGGTCCACCACTTGCGCCCGTTGATGACGTAGTGGTCGCCGTCGCGCTCGATGCGGGTGCGGATGTTGGTGGCGTCGGAGGAGGCGACGTCGGGTTCGGTCATGCCGAAGCAGGACCGGATCTCGTCCTCGAGGAGAGGCACGAGCCAGCGGTCCTTCTGCTCGGGCGTGCCGAAGTGGGCGAGCACCTCCATGTTGCCCGTGTCGGGGGCGGCGCAGTTGGTGGCGGCAGGTGCGAGAGCGAGGCTGCGGCCCATGATCTCGGCGAGGGGCGCGTACTCGAGGTTGGTCAGACCGGCCCCGTAGGTGTCGTCGGGGAGGAACAGGTTCCACAGGCCCCGACGGCGGGCTTCGGCCTTGAGCTCGTCGAGCACCGGCGGGTCGGCCCAGCGGTCCTCGGCGATCTGGCGGGCGGCCACCGGCTCGGCCGGGTAGACGTGGTTCTCCATGAAGTCCTCGAGTTCCGCTTGGTACTCGAGGGTGCGGGGCGAGGGTGCGAAGTCCATGGGACACCTCCGGTCGTGTCGTCACCCCGACACTAGGACCCCGCCGCCCACCCCTTCGGCGCCGGAGACACGTGTCACGTCAGGGCGCCCCCACGTCGTCAGGTGGCCAGGGTCCCGTCGGCGGTGACCCCCACCTCGACCCCCACGAACTCGGTCGCCATCACCTGGGCGGCCAGAAGGGGATCGGTGACACCGGCGAGTCGTCTGCCCGCTTCGGTGTCGACGAGGGCGACGACCCGCTCCGTGTCGGCGTCGGGCACGACGGTGTAGGACACCACCCGTCCCCCCACCGGATCCTCCGCGAAGGGTCCCGAGGCCAGGGGGGCGAGCGGGGTGACGGCCGCCGCCTCGCCGGCGAGATCCGCCAACAGGGGAGACGTCGTCGTCGGCGACGTCGACCAGACCGTGACACCGGGCTTGTGCAGGAAGCCGCTGACCCCGGTCACCAGGCCCCGGGTGCCCTCGCCGGGTCCACCGACCCCGTCGGCCTCCCGGAGCCGATGCACCATGGCGGCCACCGCCTGGAAGACGAAGTTGTTGAAGGGACCACCGGCGAAGGTCATACCTCCCGTGATGGTGAGGGTCCGCTCGATTCGACCCCCGAGAGGGGCCAGCCCCAGCTCGGCGGCCTGGATCCGGACGGCGACGGGGAAGCACGAGTAGAGCTCGACCGGCCCCACCGCCTCGGCCAGGGGTGTGCCCAGATGCTCACTCACCGCCCGCTCCAGCACCCGGGCCGCCGGCCACGCCGCCAGGTCGGCCCGGCGAACGGTGGCCACGGCGTGGCTCGAGTCGACCACCGCCTCGGGGAACACCCAGCGGTCGCGGGGCACGCCGTGGCGCCGGGCGAACCCGACCGAGCACACCACCAGGGCCGCGGCCTGGTCGACCGACCAGCGCGAGGCGTGCCAGGTCCGGTAGGGGAAGGCGAGGAGCCGGTCGCCGGGGACGCCGTGACGCAGCTCGTCGCGGGTGCGGGGAGCGAAGGCGGCGCGCCCGGTGCCGGCCGCCACCTCGGCGAATCCGGCCCACAGATCGGCGATGTCGTCGAGATGGCGGTCGAGGTCCCACCCCAGTCGGGCCCGGCGGGCGTTCTCCAACAGGGCGTACTGGTGCACCGGGACCACGAGCCCCGCCTCCAGCTCGGCGGGCGACACCATCTCGTCGCCCGCCCCGGCTCCGGGCTCCCACACCTCGTCGGGTCGACCGGGCGCCGGGGTCTCGGCAGGGTCGAGGCCGGCCCGGCGGCGACGATCGGCGCGACGACGGGCCTCGCCCCCGCAGATCACGGCGGCGTCGAGGCGACCCGCCCGGATCTCGGTCAGGGCATGGCGGACGAGGGTGGTCTGGGGGATGCCCGGCACGGCGAGGACGGTCCGGGCCGGCGCACCGAGGGCCCGCGCCACCGCCCGGCCCGGGTCCTCGAGGGGGGTCGTCCCCCGGGTCGCGGCGACGAGACCGATCCCCGCCGCCAGGCCGTTCCCGCCGGCGTCGGCCAGGGCACGGCGGGCGGCGGTGACGATCAGCCCGACGGTGTCGAGAGCCTCGTCGAGGGCGACGTCGTCACCCTGCTCGGCGGTGCCGACCCCCACGAGGACCGGCCGTCGCTCGTCGAGACCCACCGTCTAGGCCTCCCCCGCTCGGCGGTGCTCACCCCTGCTCACCATCCCCCGCTCCTAGCCCCGGGGGGCCCGGGCCCGCAAGCGACGGTACCGCTGGGCGGCCCACGAGGGCCTCGGCGCGCCGCTCCGCCCACACGAACAGCGCCGGCACGGCGACCAGGCCACCGACGAGGTAGGCGATGAGACGGGGATCGTGACGCAGCTCGGGGACGAGGATGCACGTGGTGACGACCTCGGTGGCGGCCAGCACGGCGACGAAGCCCACCAGGGTCGCCTCCCTCACCCGGGCGGCCGCCCACGAGCCCAGCGGCGCCCCCCAGACCACGACGGGGACGGCGGCCATCCACAGACCCCACAGGTCCGCCGACGAGGCCGCCAACTCGACGGGACGACCGCCCACGCTCACCACCCGGTCGGCGGCCACGACGACGTCGAGTTGACCGTCGAGGACGCCGAGCACCCCGAGACCGACCAGCGACACCACCGCCATCACCAGGATCGCCGTCGGCAGGGCGACCTTGGGGTGCACGCCGAACACGACGACGAGAAGGAGGAACACGACGATGTTCGCCCCCGTACCCGCCAGGGCCGACAGACCACCGCCCGCCAACGCCACCAGGGCGACCACCAGGGCCGGCCGGGGCCCCCAGGGGGGATCGAGGTGATGGTGGGGACCACGACGCAGGTGACGGATCATGAGCACCGAGGTCCCGGCCAACAGGACGCTGAAGGTGGCCTTGACCCACGCCACGCCGAAACGGGCCGGCCAGAAGACCAGGTCGTGGCGGCCGGCGACGGCGAGCGTCAGTCCGAAGCCGACCACGGCCGAAAGAGAGGCCACCAGCGCCGTGGGCAGGTGGAGGCGCCGACGGTTCACCACGATGGCGACGACCGCCATCGTCATGCCCACGGCCTGGATCGACAGGCCGAAGGTCCGGGCCACGGCGGGGGACACATGCAGGACCTTGGTGAACACGGGGAAGGCCACCGCGCCCCCACCCTCGGGGGACGACCCGGCGAGGAAGGAGCCACCGAGCATGGTCACCGCCGACGCCCAGTGGGCCGTCACCCGCCCCCACGAGTGACCGGTGGTGACGACGAGAGCCCACACCACGGTGGCGACCCCCGGCAGGACCCATGACAGCACAGCGCCCGGTGCCCGATGGTGCCGAGGGCGCGGTCGGTCGTCGGCCCGGGTGCGCATGGCGGAGAGCATCGCCACTCCCATCGACCGGCGCCCACCTCCGCCGCGACGACTGTCGACGACACGACGGTTCGCGGCGGGCATCGCCCCCGGAGGACGCCACCGCGCCCGCCCCGCGGGACCGGGCCGGTAGCGTCGCCGCCGTGCGGCCCCCCCGATGCCCGACCGTGCCCCTCCTCGTCGCCGGCCTCGCCCTTTTCGCCGCCTCGTGCTCGTCGGTCCCCCTCGACGAGCTCACCGGGGGCCGCTCACCCGCCCCGACCACCTCCACGGCCCCCGGGGCCCGGCCCGGGGCCCGGACCCCGCCCGGCCC
>RFFY01000405.1 GCA_003697065.1 Actinomyces sp.
CACCGGACCCGGGCCGCGGGTCGTGGTGGTCGGCGGAGGCATCGCCGGCGCAGGGGTCGGGTGGGCCCTGGCCCGACGGGGCGTGCCCGTCACCCTCCTCGAGGCGGAGGCCACCCTGGCCCACCACACCACGGGCCGGTCGGCCGCCCAGTACCTCGAGACCTACGGCAACGAGACCGTGCGCCGACTCACCGTCGCCAGCCGGCCCTTCTTCGCCGATCCGCCCGACGAGCTCGTCGACGGTCCGCTGTGGTCGCCCCGGCCCATGATGACGGTCGGTCGGGCCGATCATGTCGAGACCCTGCGCCGGCGGGCCGCCGAGGACGCCGAACTCGTCCCGTCCGTCCACGTGGTCGACGGCGACGGCGCCCGGCGCCTGTGTCCGGTGCTCGTCGACGAGGTCGCGGTGGCCCTGGTCGAACCCGACGCCCTCGACCTCGACGTCGCCGCCATCCACCAGGCCTTCGTCCGGGCGATCCGGCGGGCCGGGGGGACCATCCTCACCTCCCACCGGGTGACCGCACTGAGGCGGCGGGCCGGTGTGTGGCACGTCGAGGCGGGCGGGACGGTCCTCGAGGCCGACGTGGTCGTCGACGCCGCCGGCGCCTGGTGCGACGAGTTGGCGACACGGGCGGGGGCCGCCCCCGTCGGCATCCGTCCCCTGCGGCGCACGGCGGCCATCGTGGCCCTGCCGTCGGGGGTCGACGCCACCGCCTGGCCCCTCGTCGCCTTCGAACACGGGGACGGTTCGATGGACGGCTACATGAAACCCGAACCCGGCGGGCTCCTCGTGTCACCCGCCGACGAGACCCCGTCCCCGCCGTGCGACGCCCGGCCCGAGGAGATCGACGTCGCCTTGGCCCTCGAGCGGATCATGAGCTGGACGACCCTGCAGCTCCGCCATGTCCGGTCGGCGTGGGCCGGATTGCGCTCCTTCGTCGCCGACCGGACACCCGTGGTGGGCTACGACCCCGCCGTTCCCGGCTTCTTCTGGCTCGCCGGACAGGGCGGTTACGGCATCCAGACCGCCCCGGCCCTGAGCCGGGCGGCGGCGGGCCTCCTCCTCGACGGCGAGCTGCCCGCCGACCTGACCGAGCGGGGGATCCGGGCGGCGAGTCTCGCACCCGGACGCCCCGGCCTGGACGGTGACCTGGTGGTGGGCTGAGAGCCCCGGGCGCGGCAGGGGTCCCGTGACGGCCCTCCGACGTGGGCGTAGCATCCGACCCCGGCGAGTGTCGTTCGGACCGAGGTCGTCCGGTGAAGATCAAACTGACAGAGGTGGCCATTGCCGCCGCCTGGACGGCGGCGCTCTTGCTGGCCGCCGTCACGTGGCACCTACCCGGCCCGGCGCTCGTACCGATCGCGGCCGCGAGCCTGGTCGCGATCCTTCTCGTCATCCGGAGGGAGGACACCGGTGGGAAGTCTCGGCTCCGCAGACGCGTCAGCCCGCGATCGTGGTCGTTCCTGCGAAGCGCTTTCGTGATGGCCCTCGCTGTTCCCCCTGCCCTGCTCGTCGGGAGACTCAGCGAGGCGCTGGGAAGCCTGGTCCTGGCGGGTGCCGCCATCGTCGTCGTCCGCATGGAGGGTGCAGCCCGACGGCGGGAGCGGCGTGCCTGAGTCATCGCGCCGGCAGTGCCGAGCACGGGTTCGAAAAATGGCGGAGATCCCTGCCGCAGCAGGGATCTCCGGGAGTCGGGCTGAGAGGATTTGAACCTCCGACCTTCGGTCCCCCAGACCGACGCGCTAACCAAACTGCGCCACAGCCCGTTGGGACGCCGATGCTAGCGCTCGCGCGTGCCGGTGCCACGCCGAGGGACCGCTCCGGCGGGACCCCCCGACGAGGACACGACCGTGCTCACAGGAGCCACAGCACGAGCTGCACGAGGCGCCAACCGAGATAGACGGTCATAGCCGCCAACAGGACCCAGAAGTGCCACGGGATGCCGGGACGGGCCGCGGCGGCGGCCGTGGGGGCGACGGCGCCGGCGAGGGGCGAGCCGCACACCGGGCACCGGCCGTCGGGAGCCGCCGTCGCCGCGTGATACCGGTCGCAGGTCTCGCACCAGGGCACGCCAGACCTCAGTCGCGGCGGATGGCGAGGATCGCCGTGTCGTCGTTGATCGACCCCCCGGCGAAGTCCTTGGCGGCGTCGAGGAGGCTCTTGCACAGCACGTCGACGGGCGACGCCAGGTTGCGTTCGATCGCCCGCACGATGCGCTCCTCGCCGAAGAGCTGCTCGCCCGAGCGGGCCTCGGCCAGACCGTCGGTGTAGAGGACCACGAGGTCGCCGGATTCCATCTCGATCTCGCGGGAGAAGTAGGACGCGGCGGGGTCGAGCATGAGGAGGGGGCCGGTGGAGCGCAGCGCCCGGGTGCCGTCCTCTTTGAACAAGAAGGCGGCCGGGTGGCCGGCGGAGGTGTAGCGCAGGGTGCCGGCTTCGGTGTCGAACACCACGACACACGCCGAGATGAACTCCTCGGTGCGCTCGCTCTCGGCGAGCTGGGCGTTGAGCTCCTCGAGAGCCTGGGCCGGGTCGCGGAACTGGCGGAGGAAGACCCGCAGCAGATACTTGGCCTGGAAGGCCGTGATCGAGCTCTCGATGCCGTGGCCGGCGACGTCACCGATGACCGCTGCCACCCGGAAACGGTCGATGCGGTGGACGTCGAAGAAGTCGCCGGCCATGAGACCCGAGCCCGCCTCGTACACCCGCCCGATCTCGAAGCCGCGGAAGTCGGGCAGTTCCTCCGG
>RFFY01000406.1 GCA_003697065.1 Actinomyces sp.
CCCCCGCCCCCCGCCTGCGGGCCGTCGGCAGCCGCCTGGTCAACTGGGCCACCCAGATCCTGTTGTTGGGCAACTACCGCGACACCCAGTGCGGGCTCAAGGGCTTCCGGTCCGACGTGGCGCGGGTCCTCTTCGGCGCCGGGGTGGTGGAGGGGTTCGCCTTCGACATCGAGCTCCTCCACCTGGCCGAACGGTACGGCCTCAGTGTGCGCGAGATTCCCGTCGAGCTCGTCCATTCGGCCACCTCGACGGTGAGCGCGCTCAGCGACGGGATCGCCGTGTTCGCCGACATCCTGCGCATCCGGCGACGGGCCCGGCGGGGCCTGTACCCCGCCCTGGCACCGGGGGCCTTGCCCCCCGCGGCCGACGAGGACCGGTGGGGATCCGACGACGGGGTGGGGGCCCGGGGTTAGAGTCCGGCCGTGTCCGACCTCACCGCCATCTTCAAGGCCTACGACGTCCGCGGCACCGTCCCGGACCAGCTCGACGCCGACGCCGCCCGGGCCATCGGGGGAGCGTTCGCCCGTTTCGTGCGCACCCAGGGCGCCACCCGGGTGCTCGTGGGCCGTGACATGCGGCCCTCGGGTGTCGAGCTCGTCGCCGCCTTCACCGACGGAGTCCTCGACCACGGCGTCGACGTCGTCGACCTGGGGCTCGTGGCCACCGACATGATGTACTTCGCCTCGGGCTCGCTCGACGCCCCCGGCGCCGTGTTCACCGCCTCCCACAACCCCGCCGAGTACAACGGCATCAAGATGTGCCTGGCCGGCGCCGCCCCCATCGGGCGCGACACCGGGCTGTGGGCCATCCGCGATCTCGCCCTGGCCGGACCCGAGCCGGCCCCCCGGCGGGGGACCCGCACCGAACACGACGTCCTCGACGCCTATGTGGCCCACGTGCGGGGCTTCATCGACGTCGACGCCCTCCGGCCCCTGCGGGTCGTCGCCGACACCGCCAACGGGATGGGCGGACTCGTCGTCCCCGCCGTGTTCGCCGACCTCCCCGTCGAGCTCGATCACCTCTATCCCGAGCTGGACGGCACCTTCCCCAACCACCCCGCCGACCCCATCCAGCCCGAGAACCAGCGCGACCTCATGGCCCGCGTGCTCGAGACCGGGGCCGACATCGGTCTGGCCTTCGACGGCGACGCCGACCGGGTCTTCCTCGTCGACGAGAGGGCCCGGCCCGTCTCGGGCTCGCTCACCACCGCCCTGGTGGCCCGCGAGATCCTCCAGCGTCACGAGCCGGGCGCCGCCATCATCCACAACCTGATCTGCTCCCGGGCCGTGCCCGAGGTCATCCGCGAGAACGGCGGAACCCCGGTCCGCACCCGGGTGGGGCACTCCTTCATCAAGGCGGTGATGGCCGAGACCGGCGCCGCCTTCGGCGGTGAGCACTCGGGTCACTACTACTTCCGGGACAACTACCGGGCCGACAGCGGACTCATCGCCGCCCTCGTCGTGCTGGAGGCCCTCTCCCGCCACGACGGTCCCCTGTCGGATCTGCTGGCCCCCCTCGACCGCTACGCGGCGTCGGGCGAGATCAACACCCGGGTCGACGACGCCGCCGCTGTGATCGACAAGGTGGCCGCCCACTACGCCGATCACCCCCAGGACCGCCTCGACGGCCTCACGGTCGACGCCGGCGACTGGTGGTTCAACCTGCGTCCGTCCAACACCGAGCCCCTCCTGCGTCTCAACCTCGAGGCTCCCACGCCCGCCGACGTCGAGCGCCACGTGGCCGAGGTCCTCGCCCTCGTCGGCGGCACGGGGGCGTGAGCGGTCGCCGGCGGGAGTCTCTACGCTTCCGGCGACGGGCGCACGACCGCCGGGCGCCCCACCCGTCCGCCCCGCCGGGCGGGAACGGGAGGTGACACCATGACCCTCGACGTCCGACTCCTCGAGATCCTCGCCTGCCCCGTCGACAAGGGCCCCCTGTGGTACTTCGCCGACGAGGACATCTTGTACAACCCGCGCCTGAAGCGGCTCTACCGGGTCGTCGACGACATCCCGGTCATGTTGCCCGACGAGGCCGAGGAGGTCGACGACGCCACCCACGAGCGTCTGATGGCCACGGCCGAGACCGAGGGCATCGGGCCCACCTTCGACGCCTGACATGGCCGGGGACGAACTCCTCGAAGCCGTCCGGTTCCTGCCGGACCGGGTCCGCGACGTAGCCGTCGCCGCCTCGGACCTCGAGGGTCTGCCGGCCCACGACGCCGTCGACCGGGTCGCCGTCATCGGGGTGGGCGGGGGTCGTGTCGCGGCCGACGTCATCGAGTCTCTGGCCGAGCTCGTTGCCGGCGTGCCCGTCGTGGCCACCGGGGGTCGGTGCCCCCGCTGGGTCGGGCCCACGACCCTGGCCCTCGTCATCTCGACCTGGGGCGCCGACCAGCCGACCCTGGCGGCGGTCGACGCTGCCCGGGCGGCGGGAGCACGCCTGGTCGCGGTCGTCCCCGCCGGACCCCTCGAGCAGCACTGTCGGGAGCTGGGCGTCGCCGTCGTCGTCGCCGACACCCGGGCCGGTCCGGCCGCCGGCCTCGGCGTGACCCTGGTACCCGCCCTCGTGCTGCTCGAACGTCTGGGGGTCATGAACGGGGTGAGCCGTGCCATCTCCGCCACCGCCCACCAGCTCGAGACCCGTCGGGCCGCCCTCGCCGCCGACCGTCGGCTGGTGGAGGAGGTGGCGGCCGACCTTCCGGGCCGGGTGGCCGTCGTGGGGGGAGCGGGTGCCATCGGCAAGCACGCCGCCCGCCGTTGGGTCCAGCGCCTCGACCGGGCCGCCGGCATCCCCTCGGTGCGCCGGCGTCTGCCCACCGACGCCGTCGACGCCGCCACCTGGCATCGCCTCCACGAGCACACCAGCAGGGGGGTGGCGGCCATCGTCTTGCGCCACGGGCTCGAACCTCCGGGTTCGACCGACGGGCTGCACCTGCTGGAGACCGGGCTTGCCGCCTATCACGAGATCCGGGCCGAGGGCGAGGGTGCCCTCGCCCAGCTCCTCGACCTCCTCTTGATCGGTGACGCCGTGGCCGCCACCGCCCACGGGCTCACCGGCCGCGGCGACGTGCCCATCACCGGTCACCTGAACACCTCCGAGGCCGACACCGGGGGCGACGCCCCGTGAGCGGGCGGCCGGGGGGAGTCGCCGCCCTCGACGGGGTCGTCCGCCACTACGACTGGGGCTCACCGGAGGCCATCCCGCGCCTGTGCGGCCTCGCCCCCGACGGGCGTCCCTGGGCCGAACTGTGGCTCGGGGCCCATCCCAGCGCCCCGGCGGCGGTGGGTCCCGGGCGCACCCCCCTCGACCGCCTCGTCGCCGCCGATCCGCAGGGCCAGCTCGGCCCCGTCGTCGCCGAGCGCTTCGGAACCCTGCCCTTCCTGTTGAAGGTGCTGGCTGCCGCCCGACCCCTGTCCCTGCAGGCCCACCCCACCCTCGACCAGGCCCGTCGCGGCTTCGCCCGGGAGGAGGCCGCCGGCATACCCGTCGACGCCCCCCACCGCAGCTACCGGGACCGGTCCCACAAGCCCGAGCTCATCTGCGCCCTGACCACCTTCGACGCCCTGTGCGGCTTCCGTCATCCGGTGCGCACCCTGGCCCTCCTCGACGAGCTGGCCACCGGGGCCCTCGACCCGGTCCGCGCCGCTTTGGCCGACTCGCCCGACGCCGTCGGGTTGTCCCGGGTCCTGCGCCACCTCCTCGAACTCGACGCCGCGGAGGCGGCGACCCTGGTCGAGTCGGTGGTCGCCGCCTGCGCCGCCGCCGACGGCAGCGAGTTCGCCCGCGAGCGGCGCACGGCCCTCCGTCTCGCCGAGCTGTACCCCGGTGACGCCGGCGTCGTCACCTCCCTGTTGCTGAACCGGGTCACCCTGCGGCCCGGCCAGGCCCTTTTCTTGGGCGCCGGCAACCTCCACGCCTACCTCGGCGGGGTCGGGGTGGAGATCATGGCCAACTCCGACAACGTCCTGCGGGGTGGGCTCACCACCAAGCACGTTGACGTCCCCGCCCTCCTCGAGGTCGTCGACACGTCCCCTCTCGAACCCGAGGTGCAGGGATCGGGCGACGCGGCCGGGGGTGCACTCGACCTGGTGTTC
>RFFY01000407.1 GCA_003697065.1 Actinomyces sp.
CGCGGGTCCCCACCGGCAGCCACAGGTCGCCGGCGGTGGCGAAGAAGTGGATCTCCCAGTTGTAGAGGGCGACGAGGCTGAGCGGATCGCGCCGCAGGATGGAGGCGTAGCGCTCGACCCCCTCGACGTAGCTGTCGTGGTTGTTGTAGCCCCACAGGGCGGCGGCCATGTCGTCGGGGCCGCCCCGGCGCACCAGGTAGCGGGCGGCGGCGACGATGGCGTCGTGGGGGTCGTCGATGTCTCCCTCACCGACCTCCTCCCAGGTGGAGGGGATGAACTGCATGGGGCCGCGGGCGCCGGCGGTGGACAGGCCCACGATGCGGCCCATGCCGGTCTCGACCAGGTTGATGGCGGCGAGGTACTCCCAGCCGATGCCGGTGGTGGCCTCGGCCTCGGCGTAGAAGGCACGGAGGTCGTCGAGTGGCGCCGGCTCGACGATCTCCCACGCCGGGATCTTGGTGGGGGTGTCCACGCCCGAGGACAGGTCGGCGAAGGCCCGCCGGGCGGAGATGTGGTCGGTCAGGTCGTCGAGCAGGGCATCGGGGACGAGGGTGAACACCTCGACGTCCCACTCGGGGTGACGGGCCAGGAGGCGGATGATCATCTGGTGGGTGTGCCCCAGGTCGGGCAGGTCGGCGACCGGGGTCGTCGGGTCCCGCAGGGCGGCGTCGACGCGGACGAGCTCGTCGACGAGGGCCGCCGGATCGGCGGGGAGGACGGGGTAGCGCCGGCCGTTGGGTGCGGCCGGCGGCAAGGTGGTGGTGGTCGGTGGCGGGCTCGACGGGGCGGCGCCGGTGTCGGCGGGCGCGGCGCCGGTGTCCGTCAGCCCGGTCACACCGGTGTCCGACGAGGTGGTGTCGGAGCCGGTGGTGCCCGACGGCCCCGCCAGACGGGGCCGGGGGCCGGTGCCGCAGGCCGTGGCGAAAAGAGCGACGACGAGGACGCCGACGACGAGGGGGACACGTGGATGCACCGCATCATCCTGCCGGGCGGCGCGGCCCACGGGGCGGCGGGCGGTCCCACCGGAGCGGTCGTCGGTCGACGGCGGCGATGGCGACGGTCATGATGGGAGACGAGAGCGGCAGGCGGAGGTGAGCGGTGGGCTTGGTCTACCGGGCGATCTGGCAGGACGACAGGGACGATCTCGTCGAGGTCGCCCATGAGGCCTTCGAGGCGTGGGCCCGGTCGAAGTACCACGTCATCGGCAGGATTCCCGAGGGGTCGACGCCGATCTCGGTGGGGGGCCTGGATCTCGTGGTCGAGCACCGGCGGGCGGCCGAGGGGGCGCTGGCGGGCCTCGAGGACACCCTGACCGAGGATCGCGGCCGCGAGCGCTGGCGAACCCGCCTGCGCGTCCTGATCGACGAGGATCGGGGCGAGCAGTGGTTGTGGGTCGACCTCGACCGGGTCACCGAGGATCCCTTCAGCATCCCCGACGTCGCCGCGCCCCG
>RFFY01000408.1 GCA_003697065.1 Actinomyces sp.
ACGGGACCGCTCCAGCCGTGCACGGCGGGGTCGAGATCGGCCACGCCGGTGATGCCGGCGTGGGGCGAGACCACGCCGCCCTCGGCCAGCGCCGGGTTCGACATCCCCGAGCCACCCATCCCGTCACACGGGGGAACGAGATCGGCGTAGGCCTCGGTGTTCATCTCGGTTCCGGCGTCGTAGGCGGCGGCGTCCCAGGTGGCGGTGTCACCGACCTCGTCGGGCAGGTCGACCGAGTCGAGCCCGGCGAAGCCGTCGTTGGTGCACACCAACATGGCGGCCAGCGAGGCGTGGCCCCCACGCCCGTCGATCACCAGGGTCGAGCTCGCCGATCCGCCCGGTCCGATCGGTGCCGCTCCGACGACGCCGACGTCGGCGATGGCGCGGCGGGCCGCCAGTTCGGCCGCCAGCACGGGGACACCGCCGTTCTCGGCCAGCTGGGCCAGACCGGCAGATGCCGGACGTCCGGTGCGAAACACCTTGTGTTCGCCCCGGTGGACGGCGAGCACGGCGGGGGTGAGGGGCTGGCCCGCCGTCAGGTTGGTGAGGGTGACCTCGTAGACCCGCACCCGGGTGATGGTGACCGCCATGACGGGCCCGTCCCACCCGTGCACGGCCGGATCCAGGTCGGCGACACCGGTGATGCCGCGATGACGGTGGACCACGCCGCCCTCGGCCAGCGCCGGGTTCGACATGCCCGAGCCACCCATCCCGTCACACGGGGGAACGAGATCGGCGTAGGCCTCGGTGTTGATCTCGGTTCCGGCGTCGTAGGCACGCGCGGCGCGGCTGCGGGTGCGTCCCTCCTCGGGCAGGCGTAGGCGGGAGATACCGGCGAAGCCGTCGTTGGTGCACACCAGCATGGCGGCCAGGGACACGTACTCGGCGTCCTCGGGCAGGGTCACGAGCTGGGTCGTCGACGCGCCCGGGGCGATGGGCGCCGCGCCCACGACCTCGACGGCGGCGATGCGGGGGCGGGCGGCGGCTTCGGCGGCGAGCACCGGCACGCCCCCGTTCTCGGCCAGCTGGGCCAGGCCCGGTGACGCCGACCGGCCGGTGCGGAACAGGCGGACGCCGTCGTCGGAGGCAGCCAGGACCGCCGGGGTGAGGGGCTGGCCCGCCGTCAGGTTGGTGAGCGTGACCCGGTAGGTCGCGACCTCGCCGGCGTCGTCGTGGTCGCCGGGGTCGGACGCCGCGGCGGGAAGGACGGCGAGCATCGAGGCGACGACGACACCGACGAGGGCGACGGCGAGACGGATCCCGGAGCGGGGACGGACACCGGAGCGTCGCGCCCCGGGGTCGGGTGGCGAGGCGGGCCCGGCGGACCGGGACGAGGGGGACTGCATGTGGACCTCCTGTCGACAGGTGGGTACGAGCCGTCCGGTGGAGCCGGGCCGGCACGTTCCCGGTGGTGGATCGACCCGGCGTTCGGGTCGACGCCACCTTCGGGACCCGCCCTTGCCGGGTTCTGCACGGGGGGTGAACAAACCCTGAACTCGGCCGACCCGCCGGGACCCGTCCCCACCGGCCCCGTACCCTGGGCTCGTGGCCGAGCCGTCCAGCCGAGCGGACACCGCCTCTTTCCCCGAGGGGCGTTCCCCCGCGGCTCGTTCCTCCGAGGGGCGTTCCCCCGAGGGGCGTTCCCCCGCGGCTCGGGGTCTCGCCCGACCCGCCGGACCGGCCCGGCGCGTGCTCGTGGTGGACGACGAGCCCATGGTCCGCGAGGTCGCCACCGCCTACCTCGAACGCGAGGGCTTCGTGGTGAGCGAGGCCGCCGACGGTGCGGCCGCCCTCGACCAGGTCGCCGCCAATCCCCCCGATCTGGTCGTGCTCGACGTCATGCTCCCCGAGATCGACGGCTTCTCCGTCCTCACCCGCATCCGCCGCACCAGCGACGTGCCCGTGGTGCTCCTCACCGCCCGGGCCGAGGAACCCGACCGTCTGCTCGGCCTGGAGCTCGGTGCCGACGACTATGTGGTCAAGCCCTTCTCCCCCCGCGAGCTTGCGGCCAGGGTCCGCACGGTGCTGCGCCGCTCACTGGGCCCGGCCCGTTCGGGCGGCTGTCTCCGCTTCGGCGGCGAGGGTGACCCCGGGCTCGAGATCGACGGGGTGAGCCGCGAGGTCCGCGTCGACGGGTGCCCGGTCGAGCTGACCCCCAAGGAGTTCGATCTGCTGGCGTTTCTCGCCCGCTCGCCCCGCCAGGTGTTCTCGCGGGCCCAGCTTCTCGAACAGGTCTGGGAGTCGTCGCCGGACTGGCAGGACCCGTCCACGGTGACGGTGCACGTCCGTCGGATCCGCCAGAAGATCGAGACCGATCCCGAATCCCCCCGCTGGATCCACACCGTGTGGGGTGTCGGGTACCGGTTCGAGCCGTGATCCGACGGCTCGTCGCCGGTGCCGCGCTCGCCGTGGCGGTGGGCCTGGCGGCCCTGGAGGTCATGATGGCGCCCACGGGCCGGGATCGGCTCGAGTTGGGCGTCGTGTTCGCGGCGGTGGCGGCGGCGGCGGGCGCAGCCGTGCTGGTCCTCGCCCGCTGGACCCGCCGCTCCCGGTCCCTGCGCACCACCCTGGTGGCGACCAGCGTCCTCACCGCCGCCGTCGTCGCCGTGGCCCTGGTGGCGGCCTCGACGCGGATGTTCCTGTCGGACCACGACCTGCGCCTGGTGCTCGTCGTCGTGATCTTCGGCTCGGTCGCCGCCGTGCTCTTCGGGATCGACGCCTCCCGGACCCTCGCCGACGACCTGGAGCGGATCACCGCGGTCGCCGACGCCGTCGCCACCGGACAGACCGGGCGCCGCACCGGTGTCGCGCGTGGTGACGAGGTCGGGCGCCTCGCCCACGCCGTCGACGCCATGAGCCTCGCTCTCGCCCGAGCCGAGCGCGAGCGGGCCCGCGACGAGGAGGCACGGCGCCACTTCTTCGCCGCCGTCGGCCACGACCTGCGCTCTCCGCTCACCTCGCTGCGGGTGGCGCTCGAGGCGGTCGCCGACGGCGTCGCCCGGGATCCCGACCGCTATCTGCGCTCGATGGCGGCCGACGTGGCGGCCCTCGAGGCGCTCGTCGACGACATCTTCCTGCTTGCGCGCATCGAGTCGGGAGCGCTCACCGTCGAGCCGGTTCCCGTCGACGTGGCCGAGCTCGCCGACGAGACCATCGAGGTGCTGCGCTCGGTCGCCGAACGCGACCGGGTCCGCCTGCGCCTCGTCACCCCGGACAGCGCCAGCCCCGGCGGCGTGACGCCGGGTGGCGTCGTCGTTCCCGCCAGTCCCGAGGCGGTGGGACGGGTTCTGCGGAACCTCGTCGACAACGCCATCCGCCACGCCCCCGCCGATTCCGAGGTCGTCATCGAGGTACGCGAGGAGGCGGGAGCCACCGTCGTCGTCCGCGACACCGGCGCCGGCTTCGACCCGGCCTTCGTCCCGGCCGCCTTCACGCCGTTCACCCGCGACGACCCGGCCCGGGTGCGCGACGGCTCGGGCAGCGGCCTCGGCCTGGCCATCGCCCACGGTTTCGTCACCGCCCTCGGCGGCGAGATCTGGGCCGAACCCGGACCCGGCGGGGTGGTCGGCTTCCGGCTCCCCCGCGACGGGGCTGCGGCGCGCTGAGCTCACCGCCGGCCGCCCCAGCTCGCGGTCGGCCGGGCGGGCCCGGGTCGCGCCATCGATCGCTCATCCCTGCCGCTCGCCGGCCCCGCCCGGGCCGGCCCCGCCCTCGCCGCTCGTCGTCCGTCACGCCGCTGCCCCCCGCCCGAAGTGAGCGGCTTCTCGCCAGGGTCGATGCGGATGGGGTACCAGCCGCCGTCGGTGCGTCGCCGCAGGCGGATGGTGCCGGCGTGTACCTGGGTGTGGCAGTGGGCGCACAGGGAGGCGAGTTGGTC
>RFFY01000409.1 GCA_003697065.1 Actinomyces sp.
CTGCACCCCTGCGTGCTCGCCGTGGCGGCCGGGGTGCCGTGCCTCGCCGTGTCGACCCAGGCCAAGGTCACGTCCCTCGTCGCCCAGGTCGGCGACCCCACCCGTCTCCGGGGTGTGGCCGACTGGGCCGGAGCGGCCCGGTGGCAGCCCGGCCCTCCGACGACGGGACGGGTGCCGGGGGCCACGTCGGCGCACCACGAGGTCCTCGACGCCCTGATGGCGGCAGCGGGGTGAGCGACGTGTCGATGGACGCCGGCGACGTCGAGCCCGGCGGGGGTCGGTGGCTCGGTCGCGTTCGGTGAGGGTCGAGCCCGGGGGTCGGTGGCTCAGTCGCGTTCGGTGAGGGTCGAGCCTGTCGTCGCCTGGCCGACGTTGTCGAGGTACTTGCCCGTGACCTCGTCGGGATCGCCGACGGTGACGAGACGACCGTGGTCGAGCCAACCGACCCGGTCGCACAGGGCGGCGACGAGCTCGGTCGAGTGGGACACCAACACGATGGTGGTCCCCCGCTCGCGCAGCCCGCTCATGTGGTCCATGCAGCGACGCTGGAACTCCTCGTCGCCCACGGCGATCACCTCGTCGACCAGCAGGATCTCGGGGTCGACGTGCACGGCCACGGCGAAGCCGAGGCGCACGTACATACCGCTGGAGTAGACCTTCACCGGAACGTCGATGAAGTCGCCGATGCCCGAGAAGTCGATGATGTCGTCCATGGCCGCCGTCATCTGGCGCCGGCTCAGGCCGAGCATGGCCCCGTTGAGGTAGACGTTCTCGCGACCCGTGAGGTCGGGGTGGAACCCCGAGCCGAGTTCGAGGAGGGCCGAGATGCGGCCGTGGACCCGCACCTCGCCGGTGGTCGGACGGTGGATGCCCGCCATGAGCCGCAGCAGGGTCGACTTGCCGCTGCCGTTGTGGCCGATGAGCCCGAAGAAGGAGCCCCGCGGGATGGTGAGATCGATGTCGCGCAGGACCCAGAAGTCCTCGACCCGGCGCTCGCGCCGCCACGAGAGCAGGGCCTCCTTGATCGACGAGGGCCGGTCGCGGTGGACGCGGAACTTCTTGGAGACCTCGACGACCTCGATGGCGGGGTCGGTGCTCACGGCTCCTCGCTGATCTCCATCGACTTGCGGCGGAAATACCACCACCCGGGCACGAAGCTCGCCACCGACCAGGCGACCACCGCCACGATCCGGCCCAGCGACGGCACCTCGAGGAAGTAGACGGCGTCGCGGGCGAAGCCGACGAACTGGGTGAGGGGGTTGAGCTCGATGATGCGGCCCACGGGCAGACCGTAGGCCCGTTCGGGCACGATGGCCGGGGTGAACACGATGGGCACGCTGAAGAACCAGACGTTCAAGGCGATGCCGGTCAGGTACTGCACGTCGCGGTAGCGGGCGTTGAGGATGGCCACGACGAAGCCGATGCCGAGGGCGAACACGGCCACCGACACCAAAGCGAGAGGCAGGAACACCACGGTCCACGACACGTTGAGCAGGGCCACCATGATCGCCACGAGGACGAGGGCCTCGAGGGCGCTCTGCACCAGGGTCGAGATGGCGCCGCCCAACACGGCCGTCTCGGTGGGGAAGTAGATCTTCTTGCGCAGATCGCTCACGCCCCGCAGCCAGTCCATCGAGCCGTTGACGATCCCGGTGAACAGGTTCCACACCACGAGGCCCGAAAAGAGGTAGAGGGCGAAGGTCTCCGCCCGCCCGTTGGCGGTGGCCGGCGGTGCGGCCTTGTAGATCACCCCGAACACGAGGCTGTACACGGCCACGGTCGCCAGGGGGTTGATCAGGGACCACAGCCAACCGAGCACGCTGCGCTTGTAGCGGGCCTTCGACTCGCGCTGGGCGAAGTTGACGACCAGGTTGGCGCCGGTGCGCAGTCGGGGAGAGAGGGTGAGTCGGCCGGACATGGGAGAGCACGGCGAGGATAGCCAGACCCGCCGTATACTCCCGCCACGTGACCCCGGGCCAGACACTGCGCCACCGCGCGCGGGTGCTGTACAGCCGCTTCGCCCCCCTCGCCACGCCGGCTCGGATCGTCCTCGACGTGGCCGCCTGGGTGGCCGCCATGTTCGTCGCCGGCTACCTGCGGTACGGGCTCGACCTGACCGAGTTGCAGAATCGCGACTTCGTTCGCCTCGTACCGCTGGCGGCGGCGATGCAGCTCGTCACCGGCTTCGCCACGGGCCTGTACCGACGCCGATGGCGGTACGGGTCCTTCGACGAGATGACGGCCGTGTTCGCGACGGCGGCCATCGACTTCGCCGGGCTCTACCTGCTCAACGAGTTCTATTTCACCCTGCGCCCCGTACCCCAGAGCGCCGTGCTGGTCGGCTCGGTGTTCGGCCTGACGGCCATGGTGGGCGTCCGCTACTGCTGGCGTCTCGCCGTCGAGTACGTCCGTCGACCAGCCGACCCCCACGCCCAGCGGGTGCTGGTCTACGGCGACGGCGAGAACGCCGTGCAGGTGGTCGAGTCGTTGCTCGTCGATCCGGGTGCCCGCTTCGTCCCCGTCGGCATCCTCGACGACCGGGCCAACCGACGCCGACTCCGCGTCAAGGGGGTGCCGGTGGTGGGGGGACTCGCCGACCTCGAGCGGGCCGTCCGCGAGAGCCGTGCCGACGCCCTCGTGCTCGCTGTCGACCGCTCGGACACCCGTCGACTCTCGGATCTGGCGACACGGGCCGCCGACGCCGGTGTGCGGGCCAAGGTCGTGCCGACGGTCGGCGACGTGCTCGACGACGACACGGTACCGGTCATCCGCGACCTGACCGAAGAGGATCTCCTGGGTCGTCATGCCGTCGAGACCGACGTCGAGGAGATCGCCGGCTATGTCGCGGGTCGGCGGGTCCTCGTCACCGGGGCCGGCGGGAGCATCGGCAGCGAGCTGTGCCGCCAGCTCCACCGCTTCGGGCCCTCGGAGCTGATCATGCTCGACCGGGACGAGTCGGCCCTGCACGCCGTCCAGCTGTCCATCCACGGGCGGGCCATGCTCGACACCCCCGACACCTTGTTGTGTGACCTGCGCGACGCTGCTGCCGTCCGCTGCGCCTTTCTCGAGCGTCGGCCCCAGGTCGTCTTCCACGCCGCCGCCCTCAAGCACCTGCCCCTGCTCGAGCAGTTCCCCGCCGAGGCCTACAAGACCAACGTGGTCGGAACGCTCAACGTGCTGGAGGCGGCGCGTGAGGTCGACGTCGAGGTCTTCGTCAACGTGTCCACGGACAAGGCGGCGAACCCGACCAGCGTCCTCGGCTACTCCAAACGCGTGGCCGAACGGCTCACCGCCGCCGTGGGCGCGGACGTCGACGGACAGTATCTGTCGGTCCGGTTCGGCAACGTCCTCGGCTCCCGGGGAAGCGTGCTCGTGGCTTTCCGCGAACAGATCTCTGCCGGCGGCCCGCTCACCGTCACCCACCCCGACGTCACCCGCTACTTCATGACCGTGCGGGAGGCGGTGCAGCTCGTGATCCAGGCCGGCGCCATCGGGCGCACCGGCGAAGTGCTGGTGCTGGACATGGGCGAGCCGGTCAGGATCTACGACGTGGCGCGGCGCCTCATCGCCCAGTCCGGTCGTCACGTCGACATCGCCTTCACCGGTCTGCGGCCGGGTGAGAAGCTCCACGAGGAGCTCTTCTCCGCCGACGAGGCCGACCACCGGCCCCGGCA
>RFFY01000410.1 GCA_003697065.1 Actinomyces sp.
GGTGTGGCCTATGTGGCGAACTGGCGTCTGGCCGCCGATCCCGGGGGCTACGGGGCCCTGTTCGACGGTGGGGTCCGGCCCCTCGACCACCTGTGGTCCCTGGCGATCGAGGAGCAGTTCTACCTGGTCGTGCCCCTGGCGGTGACGCTTCTCGGCCGTCTACGGGGTCGGTCGGCCCTCGGCGTGCTCGCCGCCGCGGTGGGAGCGAACCTGGTGGCCGTCGTGGTGTGGTGGGGCGACGCCGACGCCTACCTGGTCACCCCGGTCCGGGCGGGCGAGATCCTGGCGGGAGCGGTCCTGGTGGTGGCGGCGCGGCGGAGGCGTGTCCTCACCCGCCTGGCGCCGCTGGCGCCGGTGGCGGCCCTGGCGACCCTCGCCCTCTTCGTCACCGCCGCCCAGGACGACGCCGTCGTCGTGCGGGGTCTGGTGCCGGGCGTCGGTGTGGTGTGGGCGGTCCTGGTGGCCGGAGCCGTCGCCGGTGGACCCCTCACCCGCGCCCTGTCCTGGCCGCCCCTGCGCTGGCTGGGACGGCGGTCCTACGCCGTCTACCTCGTCCACTGGCCCCTCATCGTGCTCACGGACTGGTCGGCGCCGGTGGTCGTGGTGGTGACGGGGGCGGTGGCCGAGCTCAGCGGCCGCCTTCTCGAGGACCCGGTCCGGGCGGGGACTCTCGTGCGCCGTCCTCTGCGGGTCTTCGCCCCGGCCATGGCGGCGGTGTGCGTCGTCGCGGTGGGGGCGGGGGCCCTCGTCTCGTCGCCGCGTCTGGTCCCCGATGCCGCCGCCGTGGCCGCTCCGCCCGCCTGGTTCACCGCCTCCGCCCCGGCGTCGGGCACCGCGCCCGTCGCCCCGGTGTCGGCGGGGTCGTCCCCGGCGCCGACGCCCCCGGCCGCCCCGGGAGATGTCGGCCCACGCGCGGTGGCTCCCGAGGTCGCCGAGCGCGTCCGGGACCCCGACCACCCGGACGGACCGCCGCTCATCGGTCTTCTCGGGGACTCGACGGCGGGCTTCCTGGCCGAGGCCCTCCGCGCCCGGGCCGACACCGACCACAGTGCCGCCGTCGTCCTCGACGGGGTGTGGGGCTGCTCGCCCGTCATGCGCGAGGGCATGTCCTGGCGCACCGTGCGGAGTGTGCGCGACGAGCTCCACTTCGACATCGCGTGCCGGTCGGCCGCCGAGGACGAGCTCGCCTCCCGGGAGCCGGCGCCCGATCTCGTCGTGGTGGTCGACCACGGCACGGTCCTGCTGGACCATCGCCGACCCGACGGCACCTGGGCCTCGCTCCTCGATGCCGACCTCGCCGCCGACCTCACGGCGTCCTACACGGCCCTGGTCGACGCGGTGACGGCCCGGGGGGCACGGGTCGTGCTCACGACCGCCCCGCCCGCCGCCTGGCCCGAGGATCCCTCGTCGGATCCGGATCGTGCCGCCGCCTACGCCGCCATCGTCCACGCCCTGGAGGATCCACCCGCCGTCGTGGTGGTCGACACCGCCGCCATCCTGGCGTCCCACCCCGATCTCGACCGGCGTCCCGACGGGGTCCATCTGGCGCCCGACGCCGTGGCGGGGCTCGCCGACCTCCTCCTGCCGCGCCTGGTCGAGCTGGCGGGGGCTCCAGCGGAGGGGTGAGGCTCAGGCCGTGAGGACGGCGATGCCCGCGGCGTGCAGAGCCACCCCGACCACGACGAAGAGGTGCCAGGACTCGTGGTACCCGAAGACACCCGGCGCCAGGTCCAGGGCCCGCCGGGCCAGGACCAGGGCTCCGATCACGTAGGCGATCCCGCCGGCGACGATCAGGATCATCGAGGCGAGGGGTGCGCCGGCGACGAGCCAGGGCAGGACGGTCGCACCGCCCGCGGCGCTGATCACGAAGTGGGTGTCGACCTGGGCCGTCAGCTCCCGCCCCACGTGGCGGTGGGCGTGGACGATCCCGACCGCTGCCACCAGCCAGACCCCGCCGAGGGCACAGGCGGCGACCGCCGGCGGCGCCACGAAGGGCCACACGGCGGTGTGGGTTCCGGCGATGGCGACGTGGATCATGGCGTGGTCCCACCGGCGGGCGACGACCTGGCGGGGTGAGGCCTCGGTCCAGCAGTGGTAGGCGGCGCTGGCGGTGAACATGGCCGCCGTCGTCACCACGAAGGCGGCGACCGCGGCCCGGTCGGGAGAGGGCGTGGCGGCGATCCAGCGGGCACCGATCAACAGCCAGGGTCCGATCGCCGCCTCATGGAGGCGGCCCCGCAGGGCGGGGACGGGCCGCCCGTCGATGCCGTGGCGACGGCGCGGCGTGACCCCTGCCGCGCCCGCCGCCGGGGTGATCACCCGGTGCGTCGGGGGGGCGGCGATGGCGGTCATGGGTCGGTGCCTCCGGTCCCTGGTCGAACGGCTCTCACCGCTGTGTGTCGGGTGTCACGAGGCTCGTCTGGATGGGTCGATCGACCCCGCGTCGGGTGACGGTGGACCAGCTCAGGCCGGGACCCCCGTGACCAGCCAGGCGTCGCCCCGGAAGCGCCACCACAGGGTGACCAGGCGGGTGAGCATCCACGCCTCGAGGCAGGCCCACAGCCACCCGATGCCGAGGCCGGCGGTGACGACGAGGGTCGCCCCCGCGGCGAGGACCGCACCGGCGCCCACCATCGCCCACGCCAGGAAGCGCAGGTCGCCGGCTCCGATGAGGATGCCGTCGAGGGCGAACACCACCCCGTTGACGGGCTGGGCGCCGGCGGTGTGCCACAGCAGGAACACGGCGAGGGCGGCGACGGCGGCGTCGTCGGTGAAGACGTGGGGCAGCAGCCACGAGGACGCCGCCACGACCCCGGCGAGCACGATCCCCGCCCCGAGGCCCCAGTCGATCATGCGGCGGGCGAGGCGGCGGGCGGCGACGGGATCGGCGGCCCCCAGCTCGCGCCCGATCAGAGCCTGACCGGCGATGGCCACGGCGTCGAGCGCCAACGCCAGGGTGTTCCAGATCTCGAAGGCGATCTGGTGGGCGGCCAGGTCGTCGGTGCCGATGCGGGCCGCCACTGCCGTGGTCACGGTGAGGGCACCCCGCAGGGCGGCGGTACGGATGAACAGGTCGGCCCCCGCCACGGCCAGGCGTCCGATGGCCGAGCGGTCCGGGGCCAGGGTCACGCCATGGACCGTCACGGCCCGACGGATCCACACGACGTACACGGCGGCCGCCGACCACTGGGCCACGACGGTGGACAGGGCCGAGGCACCGATGCCGCGGTCGAGCCCCACGATGAGGACGAGCTCGAGCACCAGGTTGAGCAGGGCCGTGACGACGGCGACCTGGAAGGGTCGGCGGGTGTCCTGCAGGCCGCGCAGGTAGCCGACCCCGGCGAGGGTGACGAGCAGGGCCGGGAATCCGAGCAGCGAGATGCGGAGGTAGACGAGGGCGTTGGTGCGCACCGCCCCCTCGCCTCCCAGGAGGCCGACCAGGGGTGCGGAGGCGATGGCGGCCACGACGGCGACGACGGTCCCCACGACCAGGGCCAACCAGACGGACTGGACCGCTTGGTGGGCGGCCCGGCGCTGGTCGCCGGCGCCGAGGAGACGGGCGACGGCGCCCGTGGTGCCGTAGGCGAGGAAGATGAACAGGGCGTGGCCGATCAACAGGATCGACGAGGCGAGCGCCAGGCCACCGAGCTGGGGGGTGCCGAGATGACCCACGACGGCGGTGTCGGCGAGCACGTAGAGCGGCTCGGCCACCAGCGCCCCCAGGGCCGGGAGGGCGAGGCGCAGGATCTCGCGGTCGTCGGCTCGCACGGTCGGGAGGCTAGGGGTGGACCCCGGGATCGGGGTCCGTCGATCCCTCCGCCTCGGCGGCGGGACCGTCACAGGGGGTCGAGGAGGCCGGTGAGGACGGCGGCCACCTCGCCCGGTCGGTCGTGATGGACCATGTGGCCGGCTCCGGCGAGTCGCCGGACGACGACGGCCGGAAGGAGGCGTCGCAGGCGGTCCTCGTGCTCGGGGGGAAAGGCGGTGTCGAGCCCGGCGTCGGCGGCCAGCACCGTGGCGGGCACGGGCAGGGGCCGGTCCCGGTCGAAGCGGTCGAGGTCGGGCAGGCCCGTGCCGTCCCGGACCTCGGCGTAGGACGCCGGGTCGTGGCGCAGGCGGGCGGCGGCGGTGGCCACCAGCTGGGCGCGCGGACGCCGAGCCCCCAGTGTGTCGCCCTGGGGCGTGGGCCAGGTGGCGATCTCGTCGGCGACGGCCGCCGGATCCGCCCCCTGTGCCCGCCACCGGCGTTGGGCGGACTCGAGCCGGTCGAAGTCGGCGAGGTAGGTCGCCCGGCGGGCGCCGGCGAGGGAGGCGAAGAAGCAGGCCGGGTCGACGAGCACGAGGTGGGCCACGCGCCGGGGACGTCGGCGGGCCACCGCCGGGACGAGCAGCCCGGCCAGGGAATGGCCGACGAGGACCGCCGTCGAGGGCACCAGCTCGTCCAGCACGGCGACGAGGTCGTCGACGTGGTCCCGGGCCCGGTAGCGACCCGGAGAGCGACCGCTACGCCCGTGACCCCGGAGATCGACGAGAACGAGGCGGGCCCGGGCGGCGAGGCGGGGGACGAGGGGCAGCCACGAGGTACGGTCGTTGGCGAACCCGTGGACGAGAACCAGGGTCGGCAGGGCGGCGCCACCCCGGTCGTCGAGTAGGTCGTCACCCATCACCTCGACGGCCAGCTCGACCCCGTCGACGGCGAGCCGGATGCGGTCCACCGGTGGGAGCAGGGTGGCGGGCAGGACCGGATCGCGGGCCCACGAGCGATGGCGTCCGGGGTCGCTCCAGGCCCCCGTGGCCTCGTCGAGGACACGGGCGAGGGGCGACATCAGGTGGTGGGCGCCGGCCCGCGCCGCGGTCGACGAGACCTCGGCCACCGCCAGACCCGGGGCGTCGAGGGTGGAGGTGTCGAGCTCGACGACGCCCGCCGGCGGGGTCGGGCCCGTCACCGTGACGCCCCGGCGGGGGGCCACGGCCACCGTCGGCAGGCGGGCCAGGGCCCGGTCGCGCTCGCCTGTCGACCCGTACCAGGCCGGATCGACGATCTGGGCGAGCTTGTCGGCCCCGACCACCACGGCCGCCGCGCCCTCGGCGATGTCGGCGATCAGGCGCCGGTCGGTGAGGCGGACGCCGAGGCCGGGATGACGGGCCGCTTCCGCCCTCAGCACCGCCAAGCGGTGGGCGAGGTCGGGTGGGCGGGTGCGGTCCTTGCCGAGGGGGTCGCGGCTCACCACCAGGTCGACCCGGTCGAGACCGAGTCGTCGACGGGCGGCATCGGCCACCGCCAGGTGCCCCCGGGTCAGGGGGTCGAAGGAGCCCGGATAGACGCCGACGCGCACCCGCCCAGGTTGCCAGACGGAGCGAACACGGCGACGCGGCAGCTCCCCGCGTTGTCTCCGGCACGAGGAGCGGTCATACTGACGGCCGTGAGCAGCGCCCTCGATCTCCTCGCCGTAGGCCTCGAGTAGCGCACGCTCGCGTCCCCCCACGATCGTGCGCCTCGACCTCCCGACCGGGAGGTCGTCGTCGTTTTCGCCCCCTCGTCACCCCGTCACGACCGGAGAGAATCCATGCGAATGTCCGGCGGAGAAGCCCTGGTCAGATCCCTCGAACGCGAGGGCGTCGAGGTCGTCTTCGGCCTCCCCGGCGGGGCCATCCTCCCCGTCTACGACCCCATCATCGACTCGCCCATCCGCCACATCCTGGTGCGCCACGAACAGGGCGCCGGGCACATGGCCGAGGGTTACGCCCACGCCACCGGGCGCCCCGGCGTGGTCATGGTGACGAGTGGCCCGGGGGCCACCAACATCGTGACCCCCCTGTGCGACGCCTACATGGACTCGGTGCCCCTCGTGGCCATCACCGGACAGGTGCCCTACGCCGCCATCGGCACCGACGCCTTCCAGGAATGCGACACGACGGGCATCACCATGGCCGTCACCAAGCACAACTTCCTCGTGACCGAGGCCGCCGACATCCCCCGCATCATCCACGAGGCCTTCCACATCGCCACCACCGGTCGGCCCGGCCCGGTCCTCGTCGACGTGCCCAAGGACCTCGTCGATCCCACCAACCCCCGCTCGGCGATGGAGTGGTACGAGGTCACCGACGCCGACATGGAACTGCCCGGCTACGCGCCGGTCACCAGCGGTGACCCCGCCGAGGTGGCGGCGGCGGCGGAGATGATCGCCGGCGCCCGCCGTCCCGTGCTCTACGTGGGCGGCGGCGTCCTCAAGGCCCGCGCCGCCGAGGCCCTGCGCGAGCTGGCCGAGCTGACCGGCATCCCCGTGGTCACGACCCTGATGGCCCGGGGGGCCTTCCCCGACTCCCACGAGCTCGCCCTCGGCATGCCGGGCATGCACGGCAACTAC
>RFFY01000411.1 GCA_003697065.1 Actinomyces sp.
ATCCAGCAGATCGGGCCCCAGAACTTCGTCGACATGGCCGAGCGCCTCGGGATCGGCGAGGACCGCATCTCGCCCGTGTGCGCCGCCGTGCTCGGCACCGAGGACGTCAACGTCCTCGAGCTCGCCACCGTCTATTCGACCTTCGCCCGCGAGGGGATCCGGGTCGACCCCATCATGGTCACCCGCATCCTCGACCGTGACGGGACACCCATCTACGAGGCCACCATCGACCGCGTGCCGGTGCTCGAAAAGCGCGTCGCCGCCCAGATCGACTGGGCCCTGTCCCGGGTGATCGCCGCCGGCACCGGCACCGCCGCCCAGTTCGGCCGCCCCGCCGCCGGCAAGACGGGCACGGCCCAGAACTTCGCCGACGCCACCTTCGCCGGCTACACCCCCCAGAGGGCGGCCGCCGTGTGGGTCGGTTTCCCCGAAGAGCAGATCCCCATGGTGCCGCCCACCACCGACATCCGGGTCTTCGGCGGGACCTACCCGGCGAAGATCTGGCGCGAGATCATGATCGCCGCCCATGAGGGCCTTCCCGAAGCCGAGTTCCCCACACCGCCGCCGAGTTCCACCACCACCACCGAACCGCCCCTTCCCGACTCGGTCGTCGTTCCCGATCTGGTGGGCCGCACCGTCGACGACGCCCTGGTCGCCGAACTCGACGAGATGAGTCTCGTGCTGGCCACCGCCGACGTGGAGACCAACGAGTTCCCGCCCGGCACCATCGTCAACCAGGCGCCGGCCGCCGGGGCCCAGGCGCCCGGCGGTTCGACCATCACCGTGGAGGTGGCGGTCGCTCCCCCCGAACCCGAGACGGTCGTGTTGGGATCGGTGATCGGGCTCACCGAGGCCGAGGCCCGCCAGACCCTGACCGCCGACGGCCTCGGGGTCGTCACCGAGGTGGCACCCGACCCCGATCCGCCCGACGGCGGGCCCGAGCCCGGGGTGGTGTGGGCCCAGGATCCCGGTGCCGGGACCACCGTGGAGGTCGGGTCGACCGTCGTCATCCGCGTCAACCCCACCCCCTGATCCGCCCATGACCGCCCGCCTCGCCCGGATCGTCACGGGCTCGATCGTCGTCGCCAGCATCGCCTTTTGGGTGTGGGCCTTCTCACCCTGGGCACCCCGCGACAACCCCGACCGCCTCGACGACCCCGCCTTCGCCGAGGCGGCCGAGCCCGTGTGTGCCGACGCCCGGGAGCGCATCGACGCCCTGCCCGGG
>RFFY01000412.1 GCA_003697065.1 Actinomyces sp.
CTTCCTGGACGATTCGCTGGATCTGCTCCCATTGATCTGGTGATGGAGGAGGTTGCATGCATGGGCACCCAGAGGCCCGAGGAGGTGGCGAGGCGGGAGCAGGGCGGGTACAGCCCTGTTTTCCAGGCCATTAACAGGACAAGGTAAGGTGTTGTCCTCCGGCGTGCAAATGTGACGGGACGAATCGAAGTGGTCGATCGTGTGCCTGAACAGCCATACAGTACGTAGGGTGCCGGGTAGCAGTTGCGTTTCAGACGAAACGATCCGGGGCGAAGGGGGCAAGGTCGAGGGGCGGCGGGATGCCCGCGAGCAGGGTCGCGACGGCCTTGCCGCTGATCGGAGCGAGTGTCAGGCCCATCATGCCGTGTCCGGTGGCGACGAACAGGCCGGACGTGCCGGGGACGGGACCGAGGTAGGGCAGGCCGTCCGGCGAGCAGGGGCGGAAGCCCGCCCAGACCGGCGCCTCGGCGTCGGGTGCGTAGGTTCGGGCCAGGCGGCGCAGTGGCTCCACCCGGCGCGGGTCGATGCGGGCGTCGAAGCCGACCAGGGCCAGCGTCCCGGCGACACGGAGTCGCCCGGGCATCGGGGTGACGGTGAGCTTCTCTTCGGTGAGGATCATCGGGAGGTGGGGGCCGCCGTCCGGCGCGGGGACGGTGAGGCTGTAGCCGAGGGCCGGCTGGAGCGGCAGGCGCAGGCCGGCGTCCCGTACCAGCCGACCGGACCACGCGCCGGCGGCCAGCACCACCAGCGGCGCTCGAAGCACGCCCGCGTCGGTCTGCACGCCGGCCACGCCGCCGCTTTCCCGCAGGAGCCCGGTGACCGTCCGCCCTGTGTGGAGGGTCATCCCCCGTGCTTCGAGAGCGGCGGCGAGCGCTCGGAGGAAGGCGTCCGGGTCCACGCGGCCGTCGTCGTGGTAGAGCACCGCGCCCGTGGCCGGGGTGCGCAGGGCGGGCTCGCGTTCACGCACGGCCCCGGCGTCGAGCCGCTCGACGCGCAGCCCGCAGCGTTCGGCAAGGTCCGCCGCCTCCAGGTTCGCCCGCCGCCCCTTCTCCGTATGATAGAGCATCAGCAGGCCCGTCTGTGCGTAGCCGACGTCGCCCAGGTCGGCCTGCAGGGTTTCGAAGAGTTCGGCCGAAGCCAGGCTCAGGGCGCGCAGCAGAGGGGCACTGCGGGTGACATGGGTTTCGGTGCCGTGCCGGCGAAACGTCCACAGCCAGCGGATCAGGTCGCGGTCGGCGCGGGGACGGAGGTAGAAGGGGCTGTCCGGGCGGAGGAGCCAGCGGAGCCCCTGCTTCACGACGCCCGGCGCGGCCAGCGGCACCACGTGGCTCGGCACGATCATC
>RFFY01000054.1 GCA_003697065.1 Actinomyces sp.
CCGCGCCGGCGGAGCACGGCCCGGATGCGCGCCTCGAGCTGGTCGGCGGAGTAGGGCTTGACGACATAGTCGTCGGCCCCCGCGTCGAGGAGACGGACGATCGCGCGCTCGTCGTCACGGGCGGTGGCGACGATGACGGCGGGATCGAGCACACTGCGGATCATGCCCAGGACCGTGGCCCCGTCGATGTCGGGGAGGCCGAGGTCGAGCACCACGACGTCGCAGGGTTCGTCGAGGATCGCCCGCACGGCGTCGTGGCCCGTCCCGCTGGAGCGTACGACGTGGCCCCGGTCGGCCAGGACCCGGGCCAGTGCCTCGCGGATCGCCTGGTCGTCTTCGACGAGATGCACGGTCGCCATGGATTCACGCTAGGTGCCCGACGGGCACGGTGCCGGGGGCGCCGGCTCGACTTGAGCTTCTCTTGAGGTTCTCTTCACCTGACGGGGCGTCCTCGCACGCCATGATGGGGATGTGAGGTTCCTGTCCGGATTCGCTCTGTGGGCCGCAGCCACCATCGGTGCCACCGCCCTGGCCTGGCAGGCGGTCGACGCCGTCGGCGACGCTGCCACCGGCGAGACGGCCACGACGGTGGTCGTCACCTCGCCCACCCGGTCCGGGCCCGACGAGCCGGCGGGCGCGGCGGCATCCGCCGCCACCGGATCGACGCCGCTGTCCCCGGCCGTACCCGCCGAGGAGGGGCTCCCGCCCACCACGATGCCACCCGCGGCACCGACGGCCGCCCCGGCCGGGACCGGGGGAAGCACCGCTTCGTCCGATCCCGGCGTCCCGTCGTCGGCCGGAACCCCGCCGGACCCGTCGGGATCGTCGCCGGCGACGAGCGCCCCGCCGGGCCCCGCCACCACCGCCCCGACCACGAGCACCAGCGGCGCCACCACGGCCACCGTCACCACGACCGTCGCCCCCACCACCTCGGCCCCCACCACCACCACCACGGCTCCCCCGGTGACCCAGACCTTCGACCTCGCCGGCGGGACGGCGACGATCCGCTTCTCCTCGGCGAGTGTGGAGGTGCTCGCCGCCGACCCGGCGCCGGGCTTCGCCGTGACGGTCCGCGCCGACTCCCCCACCGACGTCCGGGTCGAGTTCGAATCGCCGACCCATCGTTCCCGCCTCGACGCCTGGTGGGACGGCGGACCCCGCGAACGCGTCACCGAACAGGACCGCTGACGCGGGCCGGGCCGCCCCGGCCGACGCGCCACACCACATCGGCGCACAGGCGACGGTTCAGATCTTAAGCGATTCTTCACCTCGGCGGGAGGCGGCCTTGAGCGCCACCGTTCGACGCTCGGGGGGGAACGAGGAGATCCGATGACCCACCACGCCCCCGCCTCCATCCCGAACCGCACGGCTCCCGTCGCCTCCCCCGCGTCGGGCAGCAGCGTCCTCGCCACCGCGCACACCGGGGATGCCACGGGCGCCGACAGCCTCGCCCGTGCCATCGTCAGCGGCCGAGTCGAGGCCTGGTTCCAGCCCGAGGTCGATCTCACCACCGGCCGCACCGTGGCCTACGAGGCCCTGGCGCGCTGGCACCACCCGCGCCGCGGCGTCCTCCCCGCCGGCGCCTTCATCGATCTGGCCGCCCACGAGGGCACGGTGGGAACGGTGTCGGAGATCGTCACCGCCGACGCCGTCCGCGCCGCCGTCGCCTGGGCCCCGGCGGGGATCCGCACCTGGGTCAACGTGAGTCCGGGGCAACTCGGCGACGATCGCTTCGTCGACCGTCTCCACACCCGGTGCCGGGCGGTCGGCCTTCCGCCCCACGCCCTCGGCATCGAGATCACCGAACGCGGCCATCTCGACGACCTCGACGGGACCATCCGACGCCTCGGCGCCCTACGCGACCTCGGTGTCGGGATCGCCCTCGACGACTTCGGCACCGGCCACAGCAGCCTGGTGCGCCTGCGACGTCTGCCCGTCGACGTCATCAAGCTCGACCGACGCTTCGTGGCCGGCGTGACGGTCGACCCGGCGGATCGCGCGGTCGCCGAGACCCTGATCACCCTGGCCGACCGTCTGGGCCTGGACGTGGTCGCCGAGGGCGTGGAGGACGCCGCCACGGCCCATCTCCTGCGTCGTCTCGGCTGCCGTCGGGCCCAGGGGTGGCTGTGGTCGCCCGCCCTCGCTCCTCTCGAGGCGCGCCGGGTGGCCGGCCGGCGTTGGCGCACCGGCGCCGAGGGGCCGCTCCGGTCGGAGATTTAGGGCGCTCTTGACCTGGCCCGGAGGCGGCCTTCACACACCACGCGACACGCTCTCGTCGACCCAGGAGGAGACATGACCTCGATCATCCGATCCATCGGCGCCGCGGCGCTGGCCTTCGTTCTCGCCGCCGGCGGTGCCGTCGCTCTCGCCGAGGTCTTCGACGACCCCGGCCCCAGCCTGCTCACCGCCGCCGTCGAGACGGGCACCACGAGCTCGACCTCGACGACGGTGACCTCGTCCACCGCTCCGTCGACGACCTCGCCGACCGGTTCGTCGACCAGCTCGTCGACCAGTTCCACGCTCCCCGGAGCGACGACGTCGACCAGCTCGACCGTGCCGGGTCCCGGCACCACACCGACCAGTCTCCCCGCGCCCGGCGATGCCGCGGTGACCGTCACCCGGTCCGCGCTCGACGCCGGTCAGGTGACCGTCGCCCGGGCGACGGAGGGCCTGATGCTGGTGGAGGCGCTTCCGGCCGACGGCTGGCAGGTCGTCGTCGAGAGTGCCGCCGGACGCGAGATCGAGGTCAGCTTCCGCGGGCCCGGGCGCGTCGACGTGAACGTCCAGCTCGACGACGGCGCGATCCGCATCCGCATCCGGGACCGCCGGGACGACAGCGAGACCGTCGAGTATCTCGCCGATCCCCTGGCTGGGGCCCCGTCTTCCACCACGCCCACCTCGTCGACCGTGCCGAGTGGTTCCACCGTTCCCACCACCTCGACGGTCCCCACCACGACGGTTCCCGACTCTCCGCCCGCCGACATCACCCGGACCGTGGCGGGTCGGGGCGGGACGGTCACCGCCCGACTGAGTGGTGGTGACCTGATCCTGGTGGCCGCCACCCCCTCCCCCGGCTGGTCGATGGACGTCCGCGAGGCCGGCCCCGACCGGGTGGAGGTCCGCTTCGAGTCCGGCGACGACCGGACCCGGATCCGGATGGAGCCCTCCGGCTCGGCGATCAGCGTCGAG
>RFFY01000413.1 GCA_003697065.1 Actinomyces sp.
CCTCCACGGCTCGTGGCTGCACCTGGGCGGCAACATGTTGTTCCTGTGGGTCTTCGGCAACAACGTCGAGGACCACCTCGGTCACCTGCGCTATCTGGTCTTCTACCTGGCGGCGGGCGCGGTGGCCGCCCTCGCCCACTTCGCCCTCGACGTCGACTCGACGATCCCCGTCGTCGGCGCCAGTGGCGCCATCGCCGGTGTCATGGGGGCCTACGCCGTGTGGTTCCCGTGGGCGCGCGTGCGCACCATCTTCTTCTTCTTGTTCATCCCGTTCTTCTACGAGATTCCGGCCGCGGCCCTGCTGGCTCTGTGGTTCCTGTCCCAGTTCTTCATCGTGCCCGGCAGCGGGGTCGCCTGGATGGCCCACGTCGGCGGTTTCGTCTTCGGCGCCCTCGTCGCGTTGGCGGTGCGTGCCGATCCGCGTTTTCGCTACCGCTTGTGGGTGCACGAGTACGCCACCCTCACCGGAGCCTGGGACAACCGCTCGGGACCGGGGGCCGGCCCCCCGCGGCGCTGACGGCGGCGGCCACCCGCCACGTGCCCGTTCCCGCCGCCGGGGCGGCCCACCGGCTGCCCGCGGGCCCCTACAGGGTGTCGAGCCAGTCGGTGATCGCCCGACCGATCTCGTCGGGGGAGTCCTCCTGTACGAAGTGCACACCCGCCACCGTCACCTCGCTCTGGTGGGGCCAGGTGCGGCAGTAGTCGCGTTGGGGGCCGGTCAGGATGGCACCGGGATCGGCGTTGATGAAGAGCTTCGGCACGTCGGCCGTCTCGAGCCAGGAGGCGTAGTCGGCGACGATCTCGTGGACGTCGGCCGGTTCCCCGTCGATGGGGATCTCGCGGGGCCAGGTGAGGGTCGGACGCCGCCGCTCACCCGGTTCGAGGAAGGGGCGGCGGTACTCGGCCATCTCCTCGTCGGTCAGGGAACGCAGGATGGAGCCGGGGAGGATGGCCTCGACGAAGAGGTTCTTGTCGAGCACCATCTCCTCGCCGGCGGGCGAGCGCAGACCCTGGAAGATGCCGCGGGCGGCCTCGGGCCACTCGTCCCAGGTGACCGGGCGGACGATGGCCTCCATGTAGGCGATACCCCGGATCTGGTCGGGGAAGCGTCGGGCCCGGTGGAAGCCCAGCGCCGAACCCCAGTCGTGGATGACGAGGGTGACGTCGTGGGTGGCGCCGACGGCCTCGAACCAGCGGTCGAGGTACTCGGCGTGCTGGACGAAGCGGTAGCTGTCGGGCCCGGCTTCCGGTAGGGGGTCGGAGTCACCCATGCCCACCAGATCGGGCGCCAGGCAGCGACCCCGGTCCTCGAGGTGACCGATCACGTTGCGCCACAGGTACGACGAGGTGGGATTCCCGTGGAGGAAGACGATCGGGTCGCC
>RFFY01000055.1 GCA_003697065.1 Actinomyces sp.
GTGACGCTGGCCGGGCTGTCGCCGGCGGCGCTTCTGGCGCCCCTGCCCCTTGGCATCGCGCTCGGGCTTGTGGCGGGCAAGCAGCTGGGCGTTCTGGGCGCGACCTGGGCGGGGGTGCGCTTCCTCGGCGTCGATCTTCCCCATGGGGCGGGCTGGCGCCATGTCTGGGGCGTCGCCTGCCTTGCCGGCATCGGTTTCACCATGTCGCTCTTCATCGGCGGGCTTGCCTTTGCCGCCCCGGCCGAGCTCAACGCCGTGCGCCTTGGCGTCCTGTCGGGCTCGCTCGTCTCGGCCCTCGTCGGGCTTGGCGTCCTTCTGGCCGCGGGCCCCGAGGCGCCGGCGCGAAAGGCCCCGGCCGCCGCCGAACCCGGCTCGGAAGAGGCCACGGAAGAGAAGAACCCGGCGGAAGCGGCGTCGGCGGAAGGCGCGTCGGCGACCTCCTGACCGGCGCTGGCCGCCCGGCCCGTTCCTTCCCGGGCCGGGCGGCGACGCTTCCCGCGGCGAAAGGTCCGTTTTCGGGTCGCGGCCGGCGGGCGGGCGGTGCAATCTGGCGCCAGATCCCGACAGGAGCCGCCCGCCATGCACCCGACACGCCAGCCCGCCCCCCTGAACCCTGCACGCCCCGCGCCCCTCGTCGGGCTCGACGGGCACGCCTGGGTGCTCATCCTGGCGCTTTCGCTCCTCTGGGGGCTGTCGTTCTTCTTCAACGGCGTCGCCGTGCCCGAGGTCGGGGCCCGCTGGCTTGTCGTCGTGCGGGTGGCGCTGGCGGCGGGGGCGCTCTGGCTTGCGGTGCTTGTCACGGGCCGGCCCCTGCCCCGCTCGGGCCGCGCCCTGGGCGCGCTTCTCGTCATGGGGGTCCTGAACAACGCCATCCCCTTCACCCTCATCGCCTGGGGCCAGGCGACGATCGGGGCGGGGCTGGCCTCGATCCTGAACGCCACCACCCCCCTCTTCGGCGTTCTCGTCGCGGGCGCCTTCCTCGCCGACGAGCGGCTGACCGGCCGGCGCGTCCTTGCCGCCCTTGTGGGGTTCGCCGGGGTCGTCGTCATGATCGGCGCCGACGTCCTGTCGGGCATCGGTCGCGACGTGCCGGCACAGCTTGCCGTCCTTGGGGCGGCGCTCTCCTATGCCTTCGCCGGGGCCTGGGGGCGGCGCTTTCGCGCCATGGGACTTGACCCCGTCGTCATTGCCGCCGGCCAGACCACGGCGGCGGCCCTCGTGATGGCGCCCGTCGCCGCCCTCGGGGCGCCGCCCCCTGCCCTGCCCTCGGCCGAGGCGCTGGCCGCCATGGTCGCGCTGGCGCTGGTCTCGACCGCGGGGGCCTATGTCCTCTACTTCCGGCTTCTGGCGCGGGCCGGCGCCGCCAACACGCTGCTCGTGACCTTCCTGGTGCCGGTCTGGGCGATCCTTCTCGGCAC
>RFFY01000414.1 GCA_003697065.1 Actinomyces sp.
GACAGTTCAGCTGGTTATAGCGTAGGTTCAACTTGGGTAGACACGACTAATGGGAAAGTGTATGTATTGGTTGACGACACGGTAGGAGCTGCGGTATGGAAAGAAACTACACCAACATCATCAGGAGGAGGATCTGGTAGTAATGGTGATCAAACAATACAACTTCCTGGATCTGGTGTAACAGTAGAATCTGATAGAACACCATATACACATATAGCAATATTACCAGACCCATTAGCAAATGAGGCATATAACGGTGGTTCTAACCCAGGCAGCAATTATGACTATTTGGGTGCTTATCTACAAGCCGCTGGATCAAATTCACTTATTTTACCTCAACAGACTGTATACAATACCAGCGGTGGTTCTGCGCCAGGCGCAAGAGTTATAGCTAGGCTTGCACCAAACAAATTCATAACATTTGACTGGTGGGAAACTACTAGCACAAATACAGCGCATTTGAGAATAGTTGAGTACGACCCAAATACTGACACATATAACGAACTAGCTCAATCACCACAATTTCCACTGTCGCCATTAAGGTTTAACACAAGCGGGTCAGCCTCTGTGTATAGCATAGGTGTATCACAGGATAAAGTCCTGGTCATATCTAGTCAATCTGGAACAATATATTTCCACTATATGAGCTTTGATAAAAATAACGACACATTTGGTCCTAGTTGGACACTTAAAGGCACGACAACATACTCTAACTATACATCTAGCTCTGGGGTATTCTCATATGGTCCACAAATAACACTCTTGATAAAGAGTGCTAGTGGTACAAATCCAGACAGATGGGCATATTATCACCACATACAGCGTAGGTATGTAGACTTATCTGGTGGCACGCCGTCATTTGGGAATTTAACTAGTGGAAGCGCACAGTTACCGAATTACCTAGGATCTGCGACACTGGGACAACCTAGTACTGGGGTTTTCTCACATGCCAATGTTAGATATGGGGTTATGTACGATGTCGGGCAAGACAAACTAATAGTGTCATACGCTGGCATAGCACAGGTATCGTCATCTGCGCACAATGTTGGAAACTTCGTAAGAGTTTTAGCACCAGTTTCAGACGCAACAACAGACCCAACAATTTAATTTATCAGCTAATTTAACTTAACTATGTCATTCAAGAGAACAACAAGCAGAAACTATGACCCAGCAGCAATGTATGGGGTAGAGGAAGCACCAATAGTGGGAAACATAGGAGAAACCACTGGTGCTCCAACACATACACCTGGACAAGATGATGCTACAATCCTACGGGACACAAGTGATGGAACAGTATATACCTGGAATCCATCTAGTGGAACTTGGGACGCACTAGCATTCACAGGAGGTGGTTCAGGTGCAGTTAGTAGCGTATTCGGTCGTTCAGGAAATGTTATAGCC
>RFFY01000415.1 GCA_003697065.1 Actinomyces sp.
CCACCTGGTGGATCGTTCCCCAGCGCTGCCCCCGGCGCCGATTGGTGTCGGTGACGATCAGGTGGGTGGGGGTGGCCAGGGTGGCGGAGGCGATGGTGGGGGAGGTGACGAGGTCGGCGGCGAAGACGAGGGCGGAGTCCACGTCGAGGACCCCGGCGGCGGCCGCGTCGACGACGCCGTCGGCGTCGCCCACGAGCACGGTGGCGCCGCCGGTGGGTCGCAGGCGGACCTCGGGCAGGGGGGCGTCGACCCGGTAGCGGGTGACGGGGGCGGGATCGGGCAGGGCGGGGTCGGTGGCGAGGAAGATCTCGTCGCGCAGGGGTTGCTCGGGCCCGGCCACGTTGGGCACGTGGGGGCCGAACTCCTCGGCGTGGCTCAGACCGGGCACGGCGTCGAGGAAGGCGGCGGTCGGCACGGGCCGGGCGGTGCGGAAGCGCTCGTAGGTGAGGTCGGCCCGGTGGACCAGATCACCGACCGACAAGAGGCGGGCGACCGGCGCCACGGCGGCCGGGTCGAGGGTGTCGTCCTGGAGGCGACGGTCGAAGGCGATGAGCAGGGCCGCCGATTCAGCCGAACCGAAGGGCACCAGCTCACGGGCGGCGTAGGCCCGGTCCATGAGTCCCGGGGTGATGGGATCGACGGTGTTGCCCCAGCGGTAGGAGGCGAAGTCCGAGCCGGGGACCTCCAGGACCCGGGTTCCGTCGTCGAGCTCGTCGAGACGGCCGGCCGCCTCCCGCCAGTAGGAGGGGATCTGCTCGGGCCGGTCGAGGTGGCGCTCGATCATGCGGGTCTTCCACATGGGCGGATTCGCCAACACGACGGCGACCAGGCCCACCGCGCCCAGGGCGCGACCCCACGCCCGCCGGTGGCGCCACACGGCCGCGACCCCGGCGCCGAGGAACACCGAGGTGGCGAGCACCGCCATGGGCAGAGCCCGTGGGGTGGAACGCAGGGCGAGCCCGGCGTCGGTGCGGGTGAAGGCCTCGAAGAGGGAGCCGTAGGGCGAGGGGGAGTCGTAGGGGTGGGCACCGATGGCGATGAGGGTGCCGACGACGAAGAGGGTGCCGAAGTAGGCCCGGTGGCGCCAGCGGATCAGGGCCGCGGCGGCCAGAGCGGCGGTGGCCAACCCGAAGGTGAGGACCACGAGCCAGACGCCGTGGGTGTAGTCGACCGAGGGTTCGATCCAGGGTCCGAACTTGTCGTTTCCGTAGAAGAACCAGTAGCCGAGGCCGCGGATGACCTCGGGGGCGGTGGCGGCATCGGCGACCACCTCGTAGGTCTCGGTGAAGTGGGTGACCGGGAGGCTGTAGGCGCCCTGGGCCCACAGGCCGGCGATCCACCACAGGGACACCCCGACGGTGAGGACCCCGATGCGCAGGGCGGTCGCCGTCGCCCGCCCCCAGGTGATCGAACGCTCGACGCCGGCAGCGAACACCAGCCAGATCACCGGGGCCAGGCCGACCAGGAGCAGGGCCGTGGCGTTCACCGAGCCGACGGTGAGGACCACCAGGGCGAACAGGGCCGGATGTCGCCATCCCCCCCGGCGGGCGGCGCGGACGGTGAGGGCGATCATCCACGGCAGTCCGGCCCAGGGCAACAAGACGGCGGAGATGCGGGCGGAGTAGTCGAGAAGGTAGGGCGAGAGCTCGTAGGCGAGCATGGCGACCAGCAGGCCCGGCCCCTCCCAGCCGAGGGTGCGTAGGAGGTGGCGGACGCCGAGACCGGCGGCGGTGAGGAGGCAGGCGAGCCAGAGCCGCTGGGCGACCCAGTCGGGCAGCCCCACCCGGTCGAGGACCCAGTAGAAGGGGCCCATGGGCCAGAGGTAGCCGATGGTCTGGTGGGTGACGGTGCCGAAGGCGACGTCGGCGTCCCACAGGGAGGGAGCCCGGGCGAGGAGACGGCCGGGGTCGAGATAGAGGTAGGTCTTGGTGTCGGCCCCCACGCGGCCCGGGCTCGACAAGAGGAGGGGGACGACGGCGACGAGGGCCGCCGTGGCCACCCGTAGGCGGTCGATGGCGCGTTCGTCGAGCCTCACCGACGCTCGGGGCCGGACCCCCGGCGGCGTCGGACACCGGTGGCGAGGACGCGCAGCGTGTCGTGGGCGGTGCGCTCCCACGACAGGGTGGCGGCGTGCTCGGCGGCCGCCCGGCCGAGCCGGTCGCGCAGGGGACCGTCGGTGAGGATCCGGATCAGTCCGTCGACGAGCCCGTCACGCCCGTCCACGAGGAGGCCGGTCACCCCGTCGACGACGGCGTCGAGATGGCCGGCGATCCGGGTGGCGACGGCGGGGGTTCCGCAGGCGGCGGCCTCGGTCAGGGTCATCCCCCAGCCCTCCGAGACCGAGGAGGCCGCCACGACCCAGGCCCGTCGGTAGAGGGCGACGAGTTCGGTGAGGGGCACACGGCCGGGGAGGCTGCACCACTCCTCGGCGCCGAGATCGGCGACGAGGCGCTCGAGGCGGTCACGTTCGTAGCCGTCCCCGGCGATCACGAGCCGGGCGGGAACCTGGCGGCGGACGGCGGCGACCGCCTCGATCAGGACGTCGAAGGCCTTGGCCGGCATGAGACGCCCGACGGCGACGACGAGGGGCTCGCCGGCCCGCCGTCCGCCGGGGGTGAACACGGGATCGACCCCGGGCGGGACGACGTGCACCCGGTCGGATCGCAGGCCCAGGCGTTCGACGAGGTGGGCCTTGGACGAACTCGACAGGGTGACCACGGGGGTGCGGCGGTACAGGGGCGGAGCGATCCGACTCTCGAGGGTGCGTCCCAAGCGGGCCAGGTGGGGGGGCAGGACGAGGGGCCACATCTCCTCGTGGACGTGGTGCAGGAAGACCAGGCGGGGCCCGCGGGCCCACAGGGGCGACAGGAAGGGCACGCCGTTCCAGATCTCGACGAGGGCGTCGCGGGTGCCGTGACGCCCCGCCAATTCGGCGGCCACGGCCCGGGGAAACACCAGGTAGCGTCCGGCCCGCCGGATGACCCGGTACCCGTCGCGCACCGCCTCGGGTGGGGACCCCTGGGCGTAGGAGGTGCGTAGGGTCACGTCGAGCCCCGCCGCGGCCCACAGGCGGCACACGGCCGCGGCGTGGACCTCCGATCCGCCGGCTTCGACGTCGGCGAGGTCGCGCCAGGCGAGCACGTGGATGCGTCGGATGCCCGCTTCGGCGGCGACGTCCCCGATCTTGGCGACCAGCTCGGCGCCCGGGTCGTCGGAGCCGATCGGGGCCCAGCGGTGCGCGTGGTCGCCCGAACCGTCCATGACGGCGGGAGCCTACCGACGGGGCCGCGCGGCCAGCGAGGTGGAGGGAGCCCCCGCCGATTGGCGCGCCGCTCTCGTCCGGTCGACGATGAGCCGGTGACGACCCGTGACGACATCGGGACGGGCCCCGGCGCGCCGGGGCTGACCCGACCCGGCGGGGCGGGTGAGGAGGAGCCGGGCGAGGTGAGTCCCGCGGCGGTCCGCGGGGACACGGTGACCGTGGTGATCGTCCACCGGGACCGCCCCGACGTCCTGCCCGCCACCGTCGCCGCCTTCGCCGCCACGGATCGCGACGGGCCCGCGGTGCGGGTCATGGTGGTCGACAACGCCTCTGGCCCGTCGTCGGCGCCCGTGCTCGATGCCCTCGCCGGCGCCGGCGTCGAGGTGGTGACGTCGCCGACGAACCTCGGGTTCGGGCCCGGCGCCAACGTCGGCCTGCGCCGCTGGTTGCGCCGCGGGGGCGGGACCTGGGTCGCGGTGGCTCCCCACGACGCCCGTCCCCGGCGCGACACCCTCGCCCGCCTGGTCGAGGCCGGCCGCGCCGACGAGCGGCTCGGTCTCATCTCGGCCGACGTGGGCGACGGGGCCACCCCCCTCGTCGATCCCTTCCTCGGCGCCATCGGTGGCCCCCAGACGATCACCGAGGGTTTCGAGCCCGGTGACTATCCCCACGGCACCCTCCTCATGGCCCGCCGGGCCTGTCTCGAGCAGGTCGGCGTGTTCGACGAGCGCTACTTCGCCTACTGCGAGGAGGCCGACCTGGGCCTGCGGGCCCGTGCCGCCGGCTGGGAGGTCGGGGTGGTCCGTGGCGCCCGGGTCGACAACCCGGGGATGAGCACGGCGGTGGAGCGGGTCGCCTATCTCCAGCTTCGCAACACCCTGCTCCTGCTCCGGGAGCACTACGGGCGCCGCCAGAGCCTCTTTCGTGCCGTGTTCGCCCTGGGCCGGCTACCAGTGGGGGTCGTGCACCCGCCGGCGCGGGGCCTGCACTGGTCGCCGGTCGGTCGCCTGCGGGGGATCGCCGACCACTACCGGGGGCGCTACGGGCCACCCCCGGTGTGGTCCGGGCCCCGGTGGGGCGGCGGATCGCCCCTCAGGATCCGGCGCCGCCGAGGTCGCCGTTCTCGATCGCCTTCAGCTGGGGTCGGATACGGGTGAGGTACCAGGTCGACACGGCCAGCCCCAGCGGAACGAGGGCGATGCCGAACATGATGGCGGCCATCCAGGCCACCTGGGCCCGCTCGGCGAAGGCCCACACGAAGCGGGGCCGGCGGGCGGCGTCGAGGAG
>RFFY01000416.1 GCA_003697065.1 Actinomyces sp.
TCCACCAACAGGTCCGCGGTCTCGGCGTTGAGCCGACCCGCCGACAAAGCGTCGGTCACCGCCGGCATCTCCCCCAGCACCGCCACCCGTTTCTTGGCGCGCCGCGCCTCGCGCTCGGAGCACCCCGAGACCGCCTTCCACGACGACACCCCATCCGCGCCCGCATCACCCAAAGCATCGATGGCGACGGTCAGGCGCACCTCCGCGGCCGCCACCGCCGCCTTCACCCTCGCCACAGCCTCCATGGCCGCCACCAGCTCCCGGCGACCCCACCCCGCACCCGGCACACCCGCCAACACACCCGCCGCGGCCGACAGGCGCGACTCCACCGCGTCCACCCCGGCCTCCTCGACCTCCACCTTCGCGCCGGCGGGTGCCGCCTTGCCCTCGGCGGGGGGCGCTTCGAGAACTGTACCGAACATGTGTACGACACTACGCCGGGGGTATGACACGCCCGACCGCTCCCGTCGCCCCGAGCCATCTGACGCCCGTGCCCCGTGGTACTAGCGTGACGAGACCGACCGACCGGGAGGTGTCATGGACCCCACCTATCCGCCCGAGGCCGAGGCCTACCGCGAAAAGATCCGCGCCTTCCTCGCCGAGCACCTCCCCGCCGACTGGCAGGGCATCGGTGCACTGCCTCGCGACGAGATCGCCGACTTCACCGCCGGGTGGCGGCGCACCCTCTCGGAGGCCGGCCTGTTGGCGCCGGCGTGGCCCACCGAGTACGGCGGCGGCGGCCTGACCGAGCTCGAGCAGGTGGTCCTGGCCGAGGAGTTCCAGAAGGCCGGCGTCCCCCTGGGGGGAAGCAACGACGCCTTCAGCATCGAGATGGTGGGCAACACCATCCTCGACTGGGGCACCGAGGAGCAGAAGCGGCACTTCCTGCCACGCATCATCTCCGGCGAGTACGTCTTCTGCCAGGGCTACTCCGAACCCGACGCGGGCAGCGACCTCGGCAGCCTGCGCTGCCGCGCCCATCTCGACGGCGACGAGTGGGTGATCAACGGGCAGAAGATCTGGACCTCGGCGGGCCAGTACGCCAACTGGATCTTCGTGCTGTGCCGTACCGACCCCGACGCCCCCAAGCACAAGGGCATCAGCTTCCTGCTGTGCCCCCTCGACCAGCCCGGCGTCGAGCTGCGCCCCATCCGGATGCTCTCGGGCGAGTCGGAGTTCAACGAGACCTACTTCGACGACGCCCGCACCGCCCGCGAGAACGTCGTCGGCGAGGTCAACGGGGGGTGGGCGGTGGCCATGGCCCTGCTCGGCTACGAACGGGGCCAGGCGGCGGCCATCCTCCCTCTCGAGTTCCGGGCCGAGGCCGACAAGCTCGTCGCCCTCGCCCGCGAGCGCGGCGCCACCACCGATCCGACGCTGCGCGACCGGCTGGCCCGCAACCACATCGAGGTCGAGGTGATGGGCTACCTCGGCAAGCGTTCGCTCACGGGCTTCCTCGCCGGGCGGCGTCCGGGACCGACCGAGTCGATGTTCAAGCTCTACTGGAGCGAGTACCACCGGCGGGCGACCGAACTGGCGGTCGACATCCTGGGGATGGACGCCACCGTGCCGAGCGGTCGGCCGCCGGCCGGTGCCTTCCGGGCCGATCTCCCGGGTTCGCCCAACTCGTCGGCCTCGTGGGTCGGGACCTTCTACAACGCCCGGGCCGGCACCATCTACGCCGGAACCTCCGAGATCCAGCGCAACATCCTCGGCGAGATGGTCCTCGGCCTGCCCAAGGAGCCGCGTCCGTCGTGATCGGCCCGTCGGGACCGGCCCGTTCCACCCCGTCGTGACGGGTAGCCTCGCGGGCGGAGGGATGGCAGAGCGGACGATTGCGACGGTCTTGAAAACCGTTGGGCCCTCGCGGGTCCCGGGGGTTCGAATCCCCCTCCCTCCGCGTTAGCATCGGCGGGCCCGGCCCGCCGGGCACGGAGACGTGGCCGAGTCAGGTTGAAGGCGCTTCCCTGCTAAGGAAGTAACCGCGCAAGCGGTTCGTGGGTTCGAATCCCACCGTCTCCGCCATCAGGGTGACCGACCGGTGCGCCTGACCGGGCGGGTTCCCGACGGCCGGTGGTGGCGGCCCCCGGGGCGCCTACACTGGCCGGCTGACTGCGCTCGTAGCTCAATTGGATAGAGCATCTGACTACGGATCAGAAGGTTGGGGGTTCGAGTCCCTCCGAGCGCGCTGAGAGAAACCCCCGCCCCGGGCGGGGGTTTCGTGCGTTCCGGGCCGGACACCGGAAGGTCGGTCGGGCGATGGTGGAGGTCGATGGGGCATCGGGCGGCCGGGCGATCTCCAAGGGTGGGCGGTCAGTCGCTCAGTGCGGAGACGATCTCGGTCGCTCGCCATCCGAGCTGGCGCCGTGGCCCCGGCGTGAGCTCCTCCAGGATGCCCACCTCCGCGAGCTTGCGGAGCGCCGTCAGCGCTGCAGGTCTGGTCACCGAGAGGCGCTTCTCCACGAAGCGAGTGGTCAGGATCGGTTGCTCGAAGGCGAGGTCGACGACGTCGTTGGCGGCACCCCGCGTGACGGTCCGCACGCGAACCCGGTAGCGCTCGCGCAGGTCCGTCAGACGCTCGGCACGGGCGACCGCATCGAGCGCCTGGACGCGGACGCCCTCGAGGAACAGGGCGAGCCATCGATCCAGCTCGCCCCGTTCACGGACTGCTTGAAGAGCGCCGTAGTACTCGTCGCGGCGCGCCTCGAAGTACGGCGACAGGTAGAGGAGCGGTTCGGGTAGGCGGTCACGGACGACGAGGAAGAACACGATCAGCAGTCGCCCGAGCCGGCCGTTGCCATCCAGGAACGGGTGGATCGTCTCGAACTGGTAGTGCACGAGCGCAGCCTGGACGAGGGGCGGCAGTGCCGGTTCCTCGTGAACGAAGAGCTCGAGATCGCTGAGCAGATCGCCCAGCTCGGACGGAGGCGGAGGCACGAAGGTCGCCGTCTCGAGCGTGGCGCCGGGGGGTCCGATCCAGTTCTGGGTCGAGCGGACCTGACCCGGTTGTCGGTCGCGTCCCCGCACGCCGGCGAGGATCACGGCGTGCATCTCGCGTATGAGCCGGATGCTCAGTGGAAGTGTTCTCAGGCGTGCGAGCCCGGTCTCCATCGCCCGGACGTAGTTGACGACCTCCTCGACGTCGGGAGTGAGGGGCTTGTCGCTCGCTTCGGCACCGAACACATCCAGCAACGATGCGCGCGTTCCCTCGATCCGGGTCGATGCGAGTGCTTCACGGCGGAGGTAGGGCCGGACGAGCAGGTGGCGATGGGGTAGGAGGCGTCCCGCACCGGCCAGGTGACCGAGCGCGGCCTCCGCATCTGCCAGGCGGAGGAGGTTCGCCTGAGAGATCGTGACCGACCGCGGGATCGGCTGCGGGAAGTAGGCGACGTAGCCGTGCCGGCCCGGGGTTCGTCGTGCGCGGCCGAACGGGGTGTCGGTGAAGCGGTCGGGATCCATCGACGCCATCCTACGCCGACTGGAAAGCAATCGACGGTTTACTTTACAGTGCGGCCGGGTCTCGAAAGGTCCCGCAAGGGTCACGTGCGGCAGACGCCACACCCATGATGTCCTAGCGTGGGCGCCGCAGGACGCCGAGACAAGCGGCCGCGAGACGGGACCGAGAAGGGACGGCGCGAGTGGACATCCGGGGCAAGACCGCTTTGATCACCGGTGGCGCCCACCGTGTGGGGCGGGTGATGACCCTCACCCTGGCCGAGGCGGGGGCCAACGTGGTCATCAACTACTTCCGCTCCGCCGAGCAGGCGGACCGGACCGCCCGCGAGGCCGCCGAGTGGGGTGTGGAGGCCATGACGTTCGGCGCCGACGTGGCCGACGCCGACGCCGTGGACGAGATGGTGGCCGCCGCCCGCGACCGCTTCGGCGGTGTCGACATCCTGGTCAACAACGCCTCCACCTTCACACAGGACGTCTTCCCCACCCGGGACCTGACGATCTGGCGTCGCTCCATCGACACCCTGGTGCACGGTCCCTTCCACACCGCCAACGCCGTGGCCCCCCTCATGCTCGAGCGGGGTGAAGGGGCGATCGTGAACATCAGCGACCTCTCCGCCTTCGAGCCCTGGCCGGGTTTCGCCGGTCACAGTGTGGGCAAGGCGGCCATGCTCGCCCTCACCCGCCAGCTCGCCCTCGATCTCGCCCCCACCGTGCGGGTGAACGCCGTGGTTCCGGGCCCCACCCTGCGGCCCCACAACTACGACGACGCCCGCTACGAGCGCACCGCCGCCAAGACCCTGCTGGGTCGGTGGGGTACACCCGAGGACATGGCGGCGGCCATGAAGTTCCTCGTCGAAAGCGACTACATCACCGCCGAGTCGATCACCGTCGACGGGGGGCAGCGCTACGGGCACCGCAAGGACGAGTCGGGGTGATCGAGCTCGAGGCGTGCGCCCACGTGGTGCCCCTCATGGCCCCGGAGACGGTGGTCGAGGTGGCCCGCCAGGCCGAACGCATCGGCTATCACCACTGCCTCGTCGCCGACGAGGGCTTCCACCCCGACGTGCACACCTGCCTCGGGATGATCGCCCGCGAAACCACCCGGATGCGCCTCGGCTTCTCGGCCAACCCCTACACCCGCCACCCGGCGGTGACGGCGGCCGCCGCGGCCACCCTCGACCGTCTGAGCGGGGGCCGGGCCTTCGTGACCCTTCTCACCGGGGGTTCGATGGTGCTGGGCCCGATGGGTCTCGAGCGCCACCGCCCCCGGGTCACGCTCGACGACGCCCTGCAGGTGATGCGCCTCTTGTGGACCGGCGACGAGGTGACCCACCACGGCCCCGTGTTCTCCCTCGATCGGGCCCGCCTGGCGGTGGCGCCGTGCCAGGCACACGTGTGGGTCGCGGGACGGGGTCCGGGTGTGCTCGGGGTGGCCGGCCGCCACGCCGATCTCGCCCTGTGCACGGTGAAACCCGACCTGGCCGGCGCCTTCGCGGTGGTGGACGAGGCGGCGCGCGGCCGGCCGGCGCCGCCGCGCCGGGCCTACCTGGGACGGATCTGCTTCACCGAGGAGATGCTCGAGGACCAGGCGGCCACCTTGCCCTTCGTGCTCCTCGACTCCCCCCGACGCGTCCTCGAGGCCATCGGCTTCGACGAGGAGGAGATCGCCCTGGTCGAGCGGGCAGCGGCCGACAACCGGCCCGA
>RFFY01000417.1 GCA_003697065.1 Actinomyces sp.
ATCACCTACGGGGTGTGGGAGATCCGCATCCTGCGGGGCGAGGCCACCTCCAACGCCCTGGTGGAGTGGTTCGAGCAGCTCCAGTTCACGGTGCAGAACTGGGTGCGCACGACCACCCCCGAGCGCCTCGGCGTGGTGGCCCTCTTCGCCGTGCTCGGTGCCCTCCTGCTGGGGTGGCGGGCCGTCGAGTCCGATGTCGCCCGGCGCCGCTCGGTGACCGCCGCGTACCTGGGCGCCTACCTCGTCGTCGAGTTCGCCTTCAACCGGGCCGACTTCCTCGTCGGGCCGGCCCTGCGCCTCCTCGCCGGCTGGCCGGCGCGGGTGCCCCACTGGTTCACCGACCCGTGGCGCTGGGGTGTCATCGGGGAGGTGGCCGTCACCGGGGCCCTGGTGTGGTGGCTGACGCGGCACCTGACCACCGACTCCGGGGCCCGACCCGGCACCGGCACCGACCCCGACGAGGTGACCTCGCCCGCCACGTCCGCCGACGCCTAGGGTCGGGCGGGTGAGCGGCGGCCGCCTCCGGACCCTTCTCGCCCGTCGCGGCGTCACCGAGATCCACCGCCCGGGCTCCCGGGTCGGGGTGATGGCGCTGCACGGCGGCAACCTCGAGCGCACCACCGACGTCATCGCCGGCGAGGTCGCCGACCGCACCGGCGCCTCCCTGTATGCCGTCGTGCAGGAGCCACCCCTGCGCCACCATGTGCCCTCCACCGCCTTCGATCCCGCCGAGTCCGCGGCCCTCGCCGCCTTCTGCGCCCACGTGGACGTCGTGATCTCCCTCCACGGCTACGGGCGCGAGGACCGCTTCTGGGACATCCTCTGCGGCGGCTCCAACCGCGACCTCGCCACCCACGTCGGATCCCATCTGCGCCGCTGGCTCGATCCCCGCTTCGGCGTCGTCACCGACCTCGACGCCATCCCCCCCGGTCTGCGGGGGCTGCACCCGGCCAATCCCGTCAACCTCCCAGCGGGTGGCGGCGTCCAGATCGAACTGCCCCCCACCGTCCGCTGGAACCGGGCCGCCCGCCAGTGGTCCGACCACCTGGGCACGCCCCGCGCCCCCGAGGTCGCCGCCCTCATCGGGGCCCTGAGCGAGGCCGTCGACTCGTGGTCGGGCGCCGTCGTCGGGCACAGTGACGGGTGATGGACCTCCGTATCTTCGTCGAACCCCAGCAAGGCACCACCTACGAGCGTCTGCTGGCCCTGGCCCGACACGCCGAGACACTCGGCTTCGACGCCTTCTTCACCTCCGACCACCTCCTCAAGATGGGCGACGGCGACGGCCTGCCGGGGCCGACCGACGCCTGGACCACCCTGGCCGGACTGGCCCGCGACACCGGGCGCCTGCGTCTCGGCACCCTCGTCACGCCCGTCACCTTCCGTCATCCGGGTCTGCTGGCGGTGACCGTGGCCCAGGTCGACGCCATGAGCGGCGGCCGGGTCGAGCTGGGGCTGGGCACGGGCTGGTACGACGCCGAGCACCACGCCCACGGGATCCCCTTCCCGCCTCTCGGCACCCGCTTCGAGCTCCTGACCGAGGCTCTCGAGGTCGTCACCGGCCTGTGGGCCACACCCGTCGGGGAGACCTTCTCCTACGCCGGCCGGCACCTGCAGGTCGTGGACGGGCCGGGTCTGCCCAAGCCCGTCCAGCAGCCCCGACCGCCCCTGGTGATGGGCGGCTTCGGACCCCGCCGCACCCCGCGCCTCGCCGCCCGCTTCGCCGACGAGTTCAACGTGCCCTTCGCCGGGCCCGAGGTGATCGCCGCACGCCGCGACGTCCTCGACCGGGCCTGCGACGAGATCGGCCGCGACCCGGCCTCGATCGTGCGCTCGGCGGCCCAGGTCGTGTGCTGTGGCGCCGACGAGGCCGAGGTCGAACGCCGGGCCGCCACCATCGGCCGGACCCCCGACGAGGTGCGCGCCGACGGAGTGGCGGGTACCCCGGACGAATGCGTCGAGCGGCTCAGCGCGCTGGCCGCCGTCGGCGTGAGTCGGGTCTACCTCCAGGTCCTCGACGACACCGACCTCGAGCATCTCGACCTGCTCGCCGAGGCCGTCGCTCCCCACGTGGGCGGCGCCTGAGCACGCCCCGACTGGGCGCTCAGGGGCTCACGGGCTCAGGCGCTCACGCAACCACACCCCGTCGACCAGGTGGTACCGCACCCGGTCGTGGAGCCGGTCGGGCCGCCCCTGCCAGAACTCCATCTCGTCGGG
>RFFY01000056.1 GCA_003697065.1 Actinomyces sp.
CGTCTTGACCTCGCAGAACACCAGGGTTCCCTCCGGTGCCTCGAGGACGAGATCGAGCTCGCCGCCCGAGCCGCTCCAGTTGGCGTCGACGAGGCGGTAACCGCGCCGGGCGTACTCGGCGGCGGCCCGACGCTCACCCCACCGCCCCAGCGCCACACGTGACAGATCGGTCGACATGGCGCCGACCCTACGAGGGGGGTGTGACAGCCATGAGCACAGCGCCGGGTCCCGGACGGGGTGGAGGAGACTCCCAGGGGTGGTCCCGATGCTCGGGTCTGACAGGCGCTTCGTGGAAGTTCGTGTACCGCAGCCCCCGGCCCGCCAGAGGGTCGAGGTGGGGGGTGTGGATGGTCGAGCCGTAGCACCCCAGGTGGGCGAAGCCGGTGTCGTCGAGGACGATGAGCACGAGGTTGGGTGCGTCCTCACCGGGGTGCGGGGGTGCGGGCCAGTGGGGTTCGGACTCGGCGAGGGTGCGCCCCAGGCGGCCCTGCCAGTGGAGCAGGGCGCGTCGGGCCGGCCCGGGATCGGGTGTGACCTCGCCGCGGCGGAGAGGGGCGCCGCGTTCGGAACGGGGTGGTGTGGACATGGCCGGGAACTAGCCCCACCCGGCGATGTGCCCCGAGTGCCCGCCGCCGGGGCCCGGGGCCGGCGGTCCTCGGCGCCGCCGGCCCCGGCCGCCGCCGCCGGGAGGGATGGGGTCGTCGCCGGGGTCGAGGCGAATGGGGTACCAGGTGCCGTCGCGGCGGCGCCGTAGCCGGATGACCCCGGTGTGGACCTGGGTGTGGCAGTGAGCGCACAGGGAGGCGAGCTGGTCGATGTCGGTGCGCCCACCGTCGGCAAAGGGCTCGACATGGTGGGCATGGGTGTGGGCGAAGGGTGCCCCGCACACCACACAGCCGCCGTCGCGCAAAGCCAGGGCGATGCGTTGGGCGGTATCGGCGAGGCGGCGGGAGCGTCCGAGCCACAGGGGCCGGCCCGGCCCGGCGAAGATCGCCCCGCAGATCCGCGTGTCGTAACGCTCGATCAGTCGGGCCAACAGGGTGGGCGGGACGGGTCCGGAATCGACGATCTCAC
>RFFY01000418.1 GCA_003697065.1 Actinomyces sp.
CACAGTGACGCCGACGTCGTCGCCCACGCCTGCGCCGACGCCCTGCTCGGCGCCTGCGGGCTGCCCGACATCGGCCAGCTCTTCCCCGACACCGACGAGGCATGGGCGGGAGCCGATTCCCTCGGGCTCCTGCGCCGGGTGGCGGGTGAGGTGCGGGCGGCCGGCTTCGAACCCGTCAACGTCGACTGTGCGGTGGTGTGCGACGCCCCGCGGATCGCCCCCGTCCGCGACGAGATGAGCGCCCGCCTGAGCGCGGCGGTGGGCGCCCCGGTGACGGTGAAGGGGCGGCGGACCGAGGGGCTCGGGGCTCTGGGGCGCGGCGAGGGGATCGCCGCCTGGGCCGTGGCGTCGGTCCGGCCCCGGCGAGCGGGGGAGAGGTCATGACCACCGACGATCACGGAAGGCCGAGGCGATGAGCGGGCGCTCACGGGGACGCGGCGGCAAGCGGGGTTCCCGACCCTCGACCCGAGGGGGTGGCGGCCGCCGGGCCGATCAGCGCCGGGGGACGGGCGGAAAGCCCGCGACCGGGGCCCGGGGTCCGGCCCGGGGCCAGCGGGGCACCACCCCGCGCCGGCCCGACGGGGGCGGACGCCGCGAGCTGGGCGGCGATCAGGTCGAGGGCCGTCAGGCGGTCCGCGAACTCCTGCTGGCGGGGCGGCGCCGCGTGCGCGAGGTCCTGTTGGCCGCCGACCTCGACCCGGCTCCCGTGCTCGATGCCATCATCGATCTGGCCGACGAGGCCAAGGTCCCGATCCGCGAGGTGTCGCGCCGGCGCTTCGATTCCCTCTCCCGGACCGAGGCGGCCCAGGGGGTGCTGGCCCTGGCCGCTCCCCTGCAACCCGTGCCCCTCGAGGATCTCGTGGAGCCCCACGAGGGCCGTGCCCCCTTCCTGCTCGTGCTCGACGGGCTGACCGACCCCGGCAACGTGGGTGCCATCTTGAGGACGGCGGAGGCGGCGGGCGTCACCGGTGTGGTGTTCCCGCGCCATCGCTCGGCCCACATCACGCCCACGGTCGCCAAGGCGGCGGCGGGTGCCATCGAGCACCTCCG
>RFFY01000419.1 GCA_003697065.1 Actinomyces sp.
GCCCTGTCCCTGGTCGAGCGCTGGCTGTCGGCCCGCATCGGCGAGGGTCTCATCTACGACCTGCGCGTCCGCCTCTTCGACCACGTCCAGCGCATGCCGCTGAGCTTCTTCACCCGCAGCCAGACCGGCACCCTGGTGAGCCGCCTGAACAACGACGTCATCGGTGCCCAGCGGGCCTTCACCGGAACCCTCGGCACCGTCGTCGGCAACGTCATCACCCTCGTCGGCACCCTCGTCGCCATGGCCCTGCTCGAATGGCGCCTGACCCTGCTCGCCGTGGTGATCGTCCCCGCCTTCATCTGGCCGGCCCGCCGGGTGGGACGCAACCTGCAGAACATCACCCGCGAGTCGATGAACCTCAACGCCTCGATGAACAACACCATGACCGAGCGGTTCAACGTGGCGGGAGCCCTGCTCGTCAAGCTCTTCGGACGCCACGACGACGAGACGGCCGACTTCGCCCACCGGGCCGCCCGGGTGCGCGACATCGGGGTCCGCAGCGCCATGTACTCGCGGGTCTTCCTCGTGGCCCTCACCCTGGTGGGGGCGGTCGGCACCGCCATCGTCTACTGGCTCGGCGGCCATCTGGCCATCGACGGGTCGATCAGCGCCGGCACCCTGGTGGCCCTCGGCTTGTACACGACCCGCATCTACGTGCCCCTCACCAGCCTCTCGAACGCCCGCGTCGACATCATGACCGCCTTCGTGTCCTTCGAGCGGGTGTTCGAGGTTCTCGACACACCGAACCCCATCACCGACGCCCCCGACGCCGTCGATCTCGTCGACCCGGCGGGTGCCGTCCGCTTCGACCATGTCTGGTTCCGCTACCCCGGCGCCGACGACACCCCCGTCTCGCTCGGCGGCGGGACCGACGCCGGCTCGGTCGACTGGGTGCTGCGCGACATCGACCTCGACATCGCCCCCGGTCGGATGGTGGCGATCGTGGGCCCGTCGGGGGCGGGCAAGACCACCATGACCTCCCTGGTGCCCCGCCTCTACGACGTCGACCGGGGCGCCGTGCTCGTCGACGGCCACGACGTGCGCCACCTCACCCAGGCCTCCCTGCGCCGGGCGGTCGGCGTCGTGACCCAGGACCCCCACCTCTTCCACGACACCGTGGCCGCCAACCTGCGCTACGCCCGGCCCGACGCCACCGACGACGAGCTCGTGGCCGCCTGCCGGGCGGCCCGGATCCACGAGGTCATCGCCGCCCTGCCCGAGGGCTACGACACCCTCGTCGGCGAACGCGGCTACCGCCTGTCGGGGGGCGAGAAGCAGCGCCTGGCGATCGCCCGCATGCTGCTGAAGGACCCGGCCATCGTCATCCTCGACGAGGCGACCAGCCATCTCGACACCGAGAGCGAAGCGGCCGTCCAGGAGGCTCTCGCCGCCGCCCTGGCGGGCCGGACCTCGCTGGTGATCGCCCACCGCCTGTCGACCATCACCGACGCCGACCTGATCGTGGTCCTCGACGAGGGCCGGATCGTCGAATGCGGCACCCACGAGGAGCTGCGCCTACGCGGCGGCCTCTACAGCGACCTCTACGACAACCTCGTACGCGCCGAGGCCGAACCCGCCCCCGGCTGACCTCTCGCCGGACCCCCACCCGCGGTCCGGAGCGGCGGCGGGCCGGGCGGCGATCCTAGGATGCGGGCCGATCCGAACCCTCCGAAGGGACAGCCGCGATGCCCGAACTCGAACTCCTCATGAGCGTCGACGCCACCTTGCGCTTCGTTCCCGTGGGCGCCACCCCGGCCGGCAACCGCGTCGACGTCCCCTTCGAGGGCACCGCCACCTCGCCGCGCTGGGAGGGCGAGCTCGCGGTCAGCGGCGTCGACTACGCCCTGATCCGCGGCGACGGGACGGTGGCCCTCGACATCCGCGCCCGTGTCGGGGAGGGCGAGCGGGTGATCTGGTACAGCGCCACGGGCCGCAGCGGCCCCGACGGCATCCGCGAGGTCTTCACCTTCGAGACCGCCTGCGAGGAGTTCGCCGACCTCAACGCGGCCGTGGCCGTCGCCCTCGGCACCCAGGA
>RFFY01000420.1 GCA_003697065.1 Actinomyces sp.
CCCGGCCTGGAGGCGCTCTACTTCGCCGTCCGCCGCCACGCCGCCACCGGGGCCGGCGGGGGTCCGGCGAGCGAAGCGGCGGCCGGCGGAGCGTCGGCGAGCGGAGCGGCGCCGTGAACCGTCAGCGGGTGCTGACGGTGGCCCGCACCGACCTGCGCCAGCTGATCGGCGCCCGCGACTTCTGGGTGCCCATGGGCATCCTCGGTGGTCTCTTCTTCCTCGTGGTCCCCGCCGCGCTGCTGGTGGCCATCGGACGCCTGGGCGACGTGGGCGCCGTCCGCCAGATCGCCGACACCCTCGAGGTCCTGCCCGCACGCGCCCAGGAGCAGATCCGGGGCGACTCGCCCGCCGCCCGGACCTCCTACGCCCTGGCGGTGTACCTGTTCGCCCCGGTGGCGATCGTCGTCCCCTTGACCATCTCGACCGCCGTCGGGGCCGCCACCCTGGTGGGAGAACGCGAGCGCGGCACGGGCGAGTTCCTGGCCCACTCCCCCGCCTCGGTCGCCGAGATCTATCTCGGCAAGCTCATCGCCAGCCTGCTACCCGGGTACCTGACCACCGTCGTCGGCTTCGGTGCCTACAGCCTGCTGGTGAACCTGGTGGTGGGCCCGCGGGTCGGGGGCTGGTTCTTCCCCACCCCCCAGTGGTGGCTCCTCATGGGGTGGGTGCTGCCGGGCTTCCTGCTCATCGGCTTGTCCCTGGTGCTGCGCCTGTCGGGTCGGGTGCGCTCGACGGCGGCCGCCCAGCAGGCGTCGGGCCTGGTCACCCTGCCCCTCATCGCCGTCGCCTACGGGCAGGCGTCGGGGGCCCTCTACGGGTCGGCGACGACCACCGTGGTGATCGGGGCGCTGGCGTGGCTGGTGGGCCTGGTCTCGGTGCGACGCGGGATGGGAGCGGTCCGCCGCCAGCGCCTCCTGGGCGTGGCCGACGGGATCTGACCGGCGGCGCCGGTCCTCAGGTGCCGGCGGCCTCGAGGATCTCGTCGCTGATGTCGAAGTTGGCGTGGACGTCCTGGACGTCGTCGTGGTCGTCGAGGAGGTCGACGAGGCGCAGCACGGCCTTGGCCGTCGACTCGTCGGTGACCGGCACCGTCGTCGTCGGCACCATGGTCAGGTCGGCCGACTCGACGGTCACGCCGGCCTCGTCCAAAGCGGTGCGCACGGCGTTGAGGTCGGTGGGCGCCGTGGTGATACGCCACATCCCGCCCTCGTCGACGATGTCCTCGGCGCCGGCGTCGAGGGCGACGAGCATGAGCTCGTCCTCGTCGACCTCGCCGGCCACGAGGATCACGCCCTTGCGCTCGAACTGCCACGCCACCGCCCCCGGTTCGGCCAACGACCCCCCGTTCTTCGACAGTAGGGACCGGATCTCGGAGCTGGTGCGGTTGCGGTTGTCGGTGAGGGTCTCGATGTACAAGGCGACACCACCGGGGGCGTATCCCTCGTAGGTGACGGGCTGGTAGTCGACGCCCTCGAGCTCGCCCGTGCCCCGCTTGATCGCCCTCTCGATGGTGTCGAGGGGGACCGAGGCGTCGCGGGCCTTCTGGTACATGGTCCGCAGGGTGGGGTTGGCGTCGAGGTCACCGCCGCCCTGGCGGGCCGCCACCTCGACCTGCTTGATGAGGCGGGCGAAGAGCTTGCCGCGCTTCTTGTCGGCGGCGCCCTTCTTGTGCTTGATCGTCGCCCATTTCGAGTGGCCCGACACGGCTCCTCCTCGTCGTCTCGTCGGTGGTGCGGGTCCGCCGGCCCAGGGCCGTGGCGCCCGTCGGTCAGGGTGTGGCCGCCGCCGGCCGCGCCATCTCCAGGAAGCAGCGGTGGAGGCGGTCGTCGTCGGTGAGTTCGGGGTGGAAGGCGGCCACCACCACCGGGCCCTGGCGGCACAGTACGGGCTGGTCCGCCACCCGGGCGAGCACCTCGACGCCGGGCCCGACCTCCACCACGGCGGGGGCCCGGATGAACACGGCGTGGAAGGGCTCGTCGAGGCCGGCCACCTCGAGGTCGGTCTCGAAGCTCTGGATCTGGGTGCCGTAGGCGTTGCGGCGCACCGTGATGTCCACCAGGCCCAGGGCGTGCTGATCGGGGCGGCCGTCGACGATGCGACGGGCCAGCAGGATCATGCCGGCGCAGGTGCCGAAAGCCGGCAGGCCCTCGGCGAGGCGTCGGCGGAGGGGGGTGAGCAGGCCCGAGCGCTCGAGCATCATCGACATGGTGGTCGACTCGCCGCCCGGCAGGACCAGGGCCGACACCTCGTCGGTCAGGTCGGCGGGGGTACGGATCTCGCGGGTGGCCACACCCAAGGACGCCAGGCGACGCCGGTGGGCGGCGAAGGCGCCCTGGAGAGCGAGGATGCCGACGATCACCGGTGGGGACTCACCAACCCCGCTCGGCGAGTCGGGTCTCGAGGGTCTCGATGGGCTGGCCCGGCATGGCGGCCCCGAGTCCCGTGCTGACCTTGGCCAGGATCTCGGGGTCGTCGTGGTGGGTGGTGGCTTCGACGATGGCCCGGGCCCGCTTGGCCGGGTCGTCGGACTTGAAGATGCCCGACCCGACGAAGACCGCCTCGGCCCCGAGCTGCATCACCAGGGCCGCATCGGCGGGAGTGGCGATACCCCCGGCGCAGAAGAGGGGCACGGGCAGCCAGCCCGTGTCGTGGACCTCGCGGACCAGGGGCAGGGGCGCCTGGAGGCGCTTGGCCCAGTCGAACAGCTCGGCGGAGTCGGCCTGGGTGATCTTGCGGATGTCGCCCACGATCGAACGGAGATGGCGGACGGCCTCGACGATGTTGCCCGTGCCGGCCTCGCCCTTGGAGCGGATCATGCACGCGCCCTCGCTGATGCGGCGCAGGGCCTCGCCCAGGTTGGTGGCGCCGCACACGAAGGGAACGGTGAAGGCCCACTTGTCGATGTGGTGGGCCTCGTCGGCGGGGGTGAGCACCTCGGACTCGTCGACGTAGTCGACCCCCAGGGCCTGCAGGATCTGGGCCTCGGCGAAGTGGCCGATGCGGACCTTGGCCATGACGGGGATGCTGACCGCGGCCTGGATGCCCTGGATCATCTCCGGGTCGCTCATGCGGGCCACCCCGCCGTCGCGGCGGATGTCGGCGGGAACCCGTTCCAGGGCCATGACGGCCACGGCGCCGGCGTCCTCGGCGATCCGGGCCTGGTCAGGCGTGACGACGTCCATGATCACGCCGCCCTTGAGCATCTCGGCGAGACCCCGCTTGACGAGGGGGGTCCCGGTCACACGATCGGGAGTGTCGGCCATGGCCTCATCCTACGCCCGCGACACGGCGGTACCGCGAGCCGGTCGGTCGCCGGGCGGGCCCGGTCGCGCCCCGGGCGCCGGTCACCGTTCGGCTTCGGCGGTCCGGGCCGCCGCCAGGCGCTCGGCGGCGGCGTCGGGGTCGATCCGGGTCACCGTGGCGGCGGGAAAGGGCCCGGTGTCCCCGTTGGCGAGCAGCACCCAGGTGGGCCCGGGCGCCAGGGCGACCTCGTCGCCGGCGGTGTCGGTGAACTGCCAGCCCGGGACGTCGGCGCGGCGCTGCCAGCGCCCCTCGACGATGCGTCCCCGCGTGGCGATCCAGGCGGGACCCTCGCCCAGGGTCTCGGCCTGGGGCGAGGCGGGATCGGCGTCGGAGCGCCCGTAGGCGATGACGGCCACCACCACGTTGGCCGGGGCGATCTCGGTGAGGTCGGCTCCCGGGCCCTCCTCGCTCAGGTGGAGGGTGCCATCCTGAACCCGAACCCATCCCCCGAGCTCGGGGTCCCACAGGTGGGTCGACACCCGGCCGAAGGAGGCGGGGTAGGCGACCTCGAGACCGCCGCCGGGTCCCGGATCGGTGTCGGCCCGGCCGGTGTCGTGGACGAACAGGGGCACGGGGCGGCCGGCGTCGGCAGCGGCGTCGCCCAGGCGATCCGGGTACAGGTAGAGGTTGTCGGGGGCCCGGCGCCTCTCGTCGCGGGTGTAGGCCCCGGGGACGTCGAGGGCGTTCACGTCGACGAAGGCACCGGCGCGCTCGGCCCGGGCGAACTGACCCATGACGACCGGGTTGGCCCCGGAGTAGGCGAACACCGGGGTGCCGAGATCACCGAGCAACTCGATGTCGCTGGTACGACCCGAGCGCACCGGTCCGATGCGGTCCGGGACCGTGGTGTGGAACACGGCGGCGAGACGGGTCTTCTGGCCCTCGATGAGTTCCTCGTAGACGAGGTCGGCCGACGCCAGACCGGCCTGGGGGCGGGCCCTGTCGTCGTTGTCGTCGATCTTGACGACGAGGGCGGGGGCGTCGAGGAGGTCGCCGGGCTCGGTCGGCACGCCGGTCAGGGGTGCCGGCGGACCGGCGGCGACGCTGGTGGTCGGCGACACCGTCGACGTCGACGTCGCCGTCGCTGTCGTGGTGCTCGTCGGGGCGGCGTCGGGGTCGGCGGGATCGCCCCCACCCCCACAGGCGGAGGCCACGACGGCCGCGACGAACACGACGGAGGCGGCTCGCAGGCCGCGCCGGAGGGATTGCATCTACAACTCCCGGAGAACGTCGATGCGCGTCTCGAGAGGCGGACGGAGTTCGTCGTCGCCTCCGATCAGCCACAGATGCCGGGTCGGGGGCGGACCCGGTGGGGGGCCCGCCTCCCCGGCCTTGGCGAAGGCCGAGGCCAGCGCCGGCGGGTAGCGGGTCAGACCGACGCCGTCGATGTCGGCGTCGAAGACGGGACGGGGGTCGCAGAAGGCGCGCACGAGACGCCCGGCCCGCTCCCCGCGACCCAGGAGGGCGGCGACGGCCGCCAGTTCGGTGGCCCGCGCCATGTGCTCGCGCAGCACGACCAGCCCCCGGGCCACCACCGCCTCGATCTCGAGCCGCTCGAGGCTCTCCAGCAGGCCGGTGGTGACGACGAGATGGGCGTCGCCGGGCCCGTGACCGACCAGGGCACAGTCGATGGCGGGCGAGTCGACCACGGCGAGACGCGGCATGCGGTACCCGTGGCCGATGCACAGCCCGTCGACGATGTTGGCGAGACGGGGGGCGTCGTCGGGGTCCAACAGCCGCGCCCCGAGGAGGTCGAGCACCCGTCGGGTGGCGTGGCGGTGCACGAGGAGGGCGGGCACGCCTCCGACCAGGGGGGCGACGACCACCACGAGCCACCAGGGCGCCCCGGCCACCAGGGCGACGACGGCCACCACCACGGTGACGGCGGCGGCGCCGGCGACGAGCAGGACCAGAGGGGAGCGGGTCGGCACGGGATTCAGAACTCGACGCGTACGGTCCCGCGGGATTCGTCGTCGGCCTCGAAGTACTCGCGGGGGGTGAAGCCGAACGGCCCGGCGATCAGCACGCCGGGGAAGGTCTGGATCTTGTTGTTGTAACGCAGGACCGTGTCGTTGTAGTACTGGCGGGCGTAGGCGATGCGCCCCTCGGTGGCGGTGAGTTCCTCCTGGAGCTCGAGGAAGTTCTGGTTGGCCTTGAGGTCGGGGTAGGCCTCCGACAGGGCGAAGAGCTGGCGCAGGGCCCCGGTCAGCATGTTCTCGCTGCGGGCCGTCGCCGCCGGGCCCTCGGCGGCCACCGCCGCGTTGCGGGCGGCGATCACCCGCTCGAGGGTCTCGGACTCGTGGGAGGCGTAGCCCTTGACCGTCTCCACCAGGTTGGGGATGAGGTCCCAGCGTCGCTTGAGCTGGACGTCGATCTGGGCCCAGGCGTTCTCGATGCGGTTCCGCAGGCGGACGAGGCCGTTGTACTGGGCGACGAAGAACACGACGGCCACGACGACCAGGGCGAGGATGACGAGTAGGGCGATCATGGCTCGGTGACGGCCTCAGGCCGGTGAGGGATGGCGTTCATGGGGACCTCCGGGTGGTGGTGGCGTTCGCCAACCACGGCGTGCCAGCGTACCGGCCAGCGCCGACCACGCCCGCACCACCCCCGCCGGGGGACCGGCCGGACCCGGTCCCGACCCGGCGGCGAGCCAGCGCAGACGTTCGGTGAGTTCGGGGCGCTCCGCGCCGGCGTCCACGCGGACCTCGGCGACGAGGCGCCGGTAGCGCTCGAGGTAGGTGGCCGCCAGGCGGTCCATCGAGAACTCCTCGGCCCGGCGGCGCCCGGAGTCGACGAGGCGTTCGGCGACCCGACGGTCGCGCAGGACCTGCTGGAGGGCCTCGGCGAGGCGGGCGGCGTCGCCGGGCGGGACGAGCAGGGCATCGCGACCACCGCGGGCGACCTTGGCGTAGCCGGGGATGTCGCTGGCCACCACCGGCGTGCGGGCCGCCATGGCCTCGAGCAGGACGATGCCGAAGGACTCCCCGTGCAGGGAGGGGGCGCAGAAGACGTCGGCGCCGCGCAGGCGGCGGATCTTCTCGTCCTCGCCGATGGTGCCGAGCCAGCGGATGCGATGGTCGCCGGCGTACCGGGCGCGGAGCTCGGCGGTGCGGGGCCCCTCCCCCGCCACCCACAGGCGGGCCCGGGGCGAGAGCGAGGCGAACGCCTCGCACAGCACGTCGAGGCCCTTGCGCGGTTCGTGACGTCCGACGAAGAAGACGGTCGGACCCTCGGTCGGCTCGGGCTCGGCGGCATCGAAGCGGCGGACCTCGACCCCGTTGAAGACGATGTCGTAGTGACCACCGAGTGCACTCTCGGCCATGGCCCGGGCGTCCTCGGACACTGCCACCCGGTCGTCGAGGCGGCGGGCGAGGAAACGCACGCCGGGATTCAGCAGGTCGTAGGCAAGGGAGCCCCCGGCGGCATGGAAGGTCCCGATGAGGGGGGCCGGGTGGACCAACAGGGTGGTCATGGTCGGGCCCGGGGCCAGGGGCTCGTGGAGGTGCACGACGTCGAAGGCCTCGTCGCGTAGGGCCCGCAGGACGCGCAGCTGGGCCGACACGTCGGGGGCGACCGGGGCGATGGACCCGTTGGCGGCGGTGGGGATGGAGGCGCCGAGAGGCGTCACGCCGGCCTCGGGCGGCGGGCCGTCGCAGGGAGCCAGGACCCGGGTGGGGTGACCGGCTCGGCGCAGGGCCCGGGCCAGGGCCAGGACCTGCATCTGGACACCACCGGGGACGGTGAGGCTGTAGGGGCAGACGATGCCGATGCGCAGGGGTCGCTCGGCCCGGTCGGACCCGGCGGGCGTCACAGGTCGCGCCAGTGCTCGGGGACGGGTTCGCCCAACGCCTCGAGGTCGCTGGGCCAGTTGGGCACGAGCATGTGCCATTGCTCGGGGGCCTGGCGGACGAGCCATTCCAGCTCGTGGGCGAGGTCCTGGGTGACCCGGGCGACGTCGTCGCGCAGGCGGCCCCGACGTTCGGTGTCGAGGGGAGGCCGGGCGATGGCGTGGCGGTCCACGTCGGACCAGTAGACGGCGGCGGGGATGAGGGGGGCGCCGGTGCGCAAGGCGAGAGTGGCCGGCCCCGCCGGCAGGGTGGTGCGCTCCCCGAAGAACTCCACGGGGACGCCGGTGCCGCCGATGTCGCGGTCGCACAACAGGCAGGTCACGTCGCCGCGCCGTATGGCGCCCAGCAGCTCGCGCCCGGCGTCGGGCCCCAGAGGCACGATGTTCATGCCGAGGGAACGCCGGAAGCCCACGAACCACTCGAAGACCTCGGGCGGCTCGAGGGGTTCGACGACGGCGGTCACCCGCATGCGGGGGACCAGAGCGAGCCAGAAGGCCGCCCACTCCCAGGTCCCGAGGTGGGGCAGGGCCAAGATGGGGCCGGTCCCGGCGGCCACGGCGTCCTCGATGGGACCGAAACCCTCGTAGGAGAAGCCGGCGTCGACCTCGGCGGCGGTGAGCTCGGGCAGGCGGAAGGACTCGAGGTAGTAGCGGGCGTACCA
>RFFY01000057.1 GCA_003697065.1 Actinomyces sp.
ACCGAGGCCTCGACCACGTCGGTGGACAGGCCCCGGCCCGACACGATGATCCCGTCGGCGGACTCGAAGCGCAGGGCCACGTCGGCGAGGGCGTCGACCCCGCCGGTGACGGACTGCACCGAGTAGTCGGTGAGGCGGCCCTCGGCGCCGGTGAGCTCCTTGACCACGCTGCAGGCGGCGTCGACCATGCCGTCACCGGTGGCCTCGCCGGTGCGCTCCTCGCCCTCGATCAGGAGGGTGACCCGGGCGTGGGGGGTGATGCCGGTGCCCGTGCCGACCTCGATGGCCACCAGGGAGATGTCGGACTCGACGGCCCCGCCCACCTCCTCGGCCACGATGGCCTCGAGGTCGGACTCGGTGAGCTGGATCTTGCGGTCGGCCAGCTCCTTGAAGCGCACGAAGGCGGCGTTGAGGGCGTCGCCGTGCAGCTCGATGCCCATCTTCTTCAAGGTGTCGGCGAAGGCGTGGCGACCGGAGTGCTTGCCCAGCACGATCTTGGACTCGCCCTGGCCGACGAGGCGGGGATCCATGATCTCGTAGGTGGTGCGCTCCTCGAGGACCCCGTGCTGGTGGATGCCCGACTCGTGGGCGAAGGCGTTGCGGCCCACCACGGCCTTGTTGTACTGGACCGGGTAGCCGGTGAGACGGGAGACCAGGCGGCTGGTGCGGGCCAGCTCCTCGGTCTTGATGCCGGTGTCGAGGCCGCCGAAGTGGTCGGCGCGGGTCTTGAGCGCCATGACGATCTCCTCCATGGCGGCGTTGCCGGCCCGCTCCCCGATGCCGTTGATGGTGCACTCGACCTGGCGGGCGCCGGCCTCGATCCCGGCCAGGGAGTTGGCGACGGCCAGACCCAGATCGTCGTGGCAGTGGGTGGACAGCACGTAGTCGCCCTTGACCCGCTCGCGGATGGCCCGCAGGCGCGCCGCGTACTCGGCGGGGACGGCGTAGCCGACGGTGTCGGGGATGTTCAGGGTCGTGGCCCCGGCGTCGACGGCAGCCTGCAGGACGTCGCACATGAAGTCGAAGTCGCTGCGGCTGGCGTCCTCGGGCGAGAACTCGACGTCGTCGGTGTACTGGCGGGCGTGGGCCACGGCACCGGCCGCCTCGGCGAGGACCTGCTCGGGCGACATCTTCAGCTTGTGCCGCATGTGGGTCTCGCTGGTGGCGATGAAGGTGTGGATGCGGGTGCGGGGCGCGTCGCAGATGGCCTCCCAGCACCGGTCGATGTCCTTGCGCGCCGTGCGGGACAGGCCGCAGATGACCGGACCGCGCACCGAACGGGCGATGGCCTGCACGGCCTCGAAGTCGCCCTGGCTGGCGATGGGGAAACCGGCTTCGATGTAGTCGACACCGAGTCGGGCCAGCTGCTCCGCGATCTCGAGCTTCTCGGCGACGTCGAGGCTGATGCCGGGCGACTGTTCGCCGTCTCGCAGAGTCGTGTCGAAGATGATGACCCGTTCGGTGCTCATGGGGCAACGATACTCCCCTCGTCCCCCGGCGGGAATGGCC
>RFFY01000421.1 GCA_003697065.1 Actinomyces sp.
GTCGAGGTCCCACCCCCGGCGGGCCGCCAGCGCCGCCAGGGCCAAGGCGATGGCCACCAGGACGAGGCCGGCGAAGGTGCCCGCCACCGTCGACACGACGACGAAATCGGCGAGCGACATGGTGGGGGTCACGTCGAAGGCCACCGCCACGCCCTTGGCGGCCACAGCAGTGGCGACCGAGACCACCACGCCGAGCACGAGCGAGGCCAGGGTGTTCTGACCGACGACGGAGTCGAGACGGGTGGTGAGCCGGAAGGTTCCCGTGTGCAGGGAGGTGCCCAGCCGACTCCCGAAGGCCCCGTAGATGTTGCCCGTCATGGCGAGGGTGGCGGGCTGGAGCAGAAGGAGGCCGGGGAGGGATTCCAGGGTGCCGGTCATGGCCGACAGGGCGACGCCGGCGACCAGGCTCACCAGACCCGTCACGACCAGAGCGACAAAGGCCGACCCCCACGCCCGAGGGTCGCCGCCGACCAGGGCCGACCAGCCGAGACGACGCAGGGCGCCCAGACCCGTCCGGGCCGCCCGGACGCGACCCGCGCCCCGCCGTCGACGGGGCGAGGGCGGGGTGGTCGCGGACGACGGGGCCGACCGCGTCCAGCGGGCGAGGGGTCGGCGGGCCACGACCGACAGTGTGCCGGACCCGGAGGCACCGCCGGGCGACCGTCGGGGTCGGACCCGGTGCCGACCGGGTCGACGCCGGAGCCTCAGGAGGCGGCGGCCCCGAGCTCGCGCAGGATGGTCAGGCAGTCGGTCCAGGTGCGGGTGATGACCTCGGCGACGGGTTCGACGGCGGTGATGCGTCCCGCCACCTGCCCGGCCATGGCCACGGCGGCCTCGAGATCACCACCGAAGTAGAGGTCCATCATGGCCGAACGGTCGAGACGCACCGGAGCGTCCTCCCGTTCGGCGGTGGCGGTGCGCTCGGTGCGCAGGGTCCGCATGGCGGGACGGTGGTGACGGTTCACCATCACCGTGTCGGTTTCGGCCGCCGCCACGATCGCCTGCTTCCAGTTGTCGTGGATGGGCGATTCGACGGTGGCCACCATGCGGGTCCCCATCTGCACCCCATCGGCACCCAGGGCCAGGGCGGCCGCCATCGAGGGACCGTCGACGATGCCGCCGGCGGCGATGATCGGCACGTCGAAGCGGGCCCGCACGGCGGGCACGAGCACCATGGTCGAGGCCCCGTCGGGGCTCTTGAACCCTCCCCCCTCGACCCCCTCCACGACCAGCCCGTCGACGCCCGCGGCCACCGCCTTCTCGGCCGCCCGCACGCTGGGCACCACGTGGAACACGGTGATGCCCGCCTCCTTCAGGCGGGGGACCAGGGCCCGGGGATCGCCGGCGGAGGTGGTGACGAAACCAACCCCGTTGGCGACGACGAAGTCGACCATCTCGTCGGGGTCGGCGACGAAGAGCTGGGCGATGTTGACCCCGAAGGGCCGGTCCGTCAGCTCGCCCATGCGCCGGATCTCCTCGCGGATGATGTCGAGCTCGCCCGAGGAGGTCTCGATGATGCCGAGACCGCCGGCCTCCGACACCGCCGAGGCCAGCGGCGACCGGGCGATCCAGCCCATCGGTGCCTGCACGATCGGGATCTCGATACCGAGCATCTCGGTGACGCGGGTCTTCATGGTCGGCGTCGTCTCCGTTTGGGGGCGGGGCGGGTGATCCGGCCCCGGTCCGAGGACCAGGGGGCGGGTGGGGCCTCCACGAAGGCCGCCAGGGAGAGTAGGGGAACGTCGTAGTTGACCCGCCAACCGGCGAAGTCGGCCCAGGCCTGCTCCCGCCGGGAGCGGACCGGGACGCCGGCGGCGCAGAGGCGCTCGTAGACCTCCAGGTACTCCTCTCGGGAGATCGAGATCGGGTCGGTCGGCGCGGGGTCGGGGTCATAGGCGAAGCCGAGCTGGTCGTTGATCCGCCGCAGGGCGAGGGTGCCCGTGCGGATCATGAGAGCCGCACGCGGATGGCGGTCCAGGGCGACGGTCGACGAGTAGAGGGCGGCGGTGTCCAGGGCGAGTCCGGCACTGGTGATCCAGGAGCGTTCCGGCACCGGCGAGCGGAAGAACACGAGCATGGGGAACGAGGTGTGGGTCTCCTCGAGCTCCACGAACCAGTTCTCCCACTCGGCCCACACCTCCGAGAGCTGGACGAGGCCGCCCACCAGGTGGGCCCGGATGAGCAGGGTGGCGGGTTCGGCCACGCCGTCGGCGCCCGTCGCCCGCAGGTGGAGCTTGGCCACGGCCGCCTCCCGGCGCGAGAACGCCCCGTAGATGGTCGGCAGGAAGCTGATGAGCAGGGCGACCAGGCCCAGGCCCAGCACGGCCACGGCGACGGCGGTCAACAGCGAGGGCAGATCGTCGGCGGACCGGAAGCCCAGGGTCGTGAACGAAGAGCCCGCCAGGACCACCGCGTCGCGCCAGGGACGGGTCCCCAGGGCCCAGAACACCCCGCTGGCACCCAGCACGACCCCCGTCGCCCACACCGCCGGCAACAGGAGCAGGCCGATGGGGGCGAAGCGGGCCAGCCAGCGTTCCCGCGCCTCCCA
>RFFY01000058.1 GCA_003697065.1 Actinomyces sp.
TCGTAGATGTAGTGGTCCAGCCTCATGTCGCCGACGCGCCATCCGTCGAAGGCCATGTCTTTTAGCAGCATGTCCTTTAGCGTGTCGTAGATGCGTGCTGCGTCGTTGGCGTACTTGTCGTCCAGCGTCCTGGCGTAGGCGTAGAGGTCGTAGGGCAGCAGGTCGTGCTCCTTGAGGATCAGCGATAGCGCCTCGACAATTCGTCGATGGAAATCGTCTTTACGTTCCATGTCTTGGGAAGTTTGCGTTTCAGTTTGGCAATGACGTCTTCCTCCTTGGTGCCGACCACGTATGGTATGACAAGGGTCCCGCCATGGCGCGTGATGCGCCCCAGCTTCTGCAGGATGCCGGCCAGCGACTTGTATTCGAGGCTGACGGCGAGGAACAGGTCGGCCTCCTGAGGCAGGTTGGCACCCGTCACCAGCAGCTTGGAAGCGTAGATGAAGGGACGCTGCCCCGCCAGCCACGCCTCGTACACGCGCTGCCTGTCAGGGTTGTCGCTGTAGTAGGCCAGCCTGCGAAAGACAGGCTTGCTGCCCAGCACCTCGGCAAGGCGAGGGTCACGCACAAGGGGCCGGAACGACATCTTGTTCATCGACCATACGAGGATGCGCTTGTCATTGCGCCGTGCCCACGCCACCATGTCAGGAAAGTGGCGGGACAGGGCTATCGACTTGAGCGACACCATCAGCTGCTTGCGCATCAGGCCTGCCCTGTTGCGTATGTTCTCGTTGCTGCGGTACATTCGTATGAGCTGGCTGAACTGGCCGTACAGGTGGGCAAACGTGCCTTTGATGGTGACGCACTGGCGCCCCGACAGGTGGCGCGCCTGCACCTCCGTGACCAGCATCGGCTTGCTGCCCCTGCCTATCGTCTTTGTAAAAACATGCGGCGTATTGCCGCTGACAGGGACCAGCAGCACGTCCACCGCCTTGGTGGTGCCGCTGGCCGTCGTCTCGTCCAAGCCCACCGACAATACGTCCACATCCGGACATAGCGAAAGGATGCGGTCCATGCGCTCCGGCTCCAGCGTGCCCGTAAGCCATAGCGTGCGGCCAAAGCGCACCTGCGACAGGATAGACACCACGCGCGGCGTGATTAGGTGCGCCTCGTCGTAGATGAGCAGGTCGTAATGGCCGTGCTTCGGCCTGGCATGCCACTGGTGGTACGCCTCTATCTCGACATGCTCAAGGTCGATGCCGTGCTTCGCTATCTCGGCCTTCCACACCTGGTCGATGTGCGCCTTCTCGGCGACCAACAGCAAGATGCGCTGCGGCTTTACGTCCTCGGCACAGGCCAACGCCGCCAGCGTCTTGCCGGCACCTGTGGCGAAGTTCAATACAAGATGGTCGCGCTCACGGAAGCGTGCTACCGCTCGCTGTTGAAATTCGTTAAGTTGGGTACGCATAGTTCAATGAATTTTTCGGAATTAGCCTCCATGAAGGCGTAGGGAAACCAGCCGTCGCCCAGCAGACGCTTGGCCCTGCGCTTCGCTTTCTCTCCCACTGCCTGCAAGCCATCGAATGAAAAGTGCGGCACCAACAGCTCCTTGACGATGCTGCCCGCACCTTCGACAAGGTTGCGCTCATCACCCTCGAAGTAGGCCCACGCTATCGTCAAGCCCACCTCCGTCAGAAAGGGCAGATGGTAGATGTCATGATCCGGCTCATACGTGTCGATGAGCCAACCTATAGGCACGCCCATGCGCTCATAGTGCTCGCAGAAATGCTTCAGGTACTCGTTCCAGGTGCGTGACGGAAAGATAGGACGGTTGCGAAAGGCCGTGATCGGATCGTCTGTCGTCCACTCTCGGCGAACAATCATCGCCGTCAGGTTCGGTATTTGGTGGATGCTGCGAAACGCAGACATCACCACATGCGGATCACTCGGTACCGCTACGAAGAGCTCCGTCTTCTTCAGCAGCGCCAATCGTATCTCGTTTGGCAAGAGTGTCACGTCCCTGCATACGATGTCGGCCCCCGACTTCAGGTTGCGTAGCAGAACCACCTTCCTCGTCGTCGGGGACGATGTCAATTCGGAGTTTGATCTCATATCCATTTGTTTTTAATTGACAAGTTTCAAGTCGCAGTACGATTGCAGCCACCAGAAGCACTAACGCCGCCTTGGCCGCAACTCGCAATCCTTCCTTTCGCATTTGCATTGGCTTTATAGCAAAGATACAATAGCTATAGGACAATTGCAAACACTGAAAAACACTTCGCTTTTCGCCTTTACGCCTCGCTATCCTCGCTTTATGCGACCTGCGTAGCGCACCTCGCCCAGACCCATGCCCTATAGGACTGCCTCGCCAAAAACGCTTAACAGAGAAACCTTTGCTACCACTGCATCCATGGCCAGGTCGTGGCCTGTACGCCATCGAAAGCGCCCCACTGACCCTATCGTGGCGCTATGGCGCATGCACAGGCCCCCATGATACCTCAGGCCCCCATGATACCGCAGGCCCCCATGATACCGCACAGCCCAAAAAAAAGAGGGACGGGGGCCTTGCGCCCCCGCCCGTTCGTTACGAGATGAGCAGTGCCGTAGCGCATCCCGCCAATACGACAACGTCACCCGTTGCGATGCCGTAGCCGGCGACCAGCGCTACGACGATGACGACAATCGGTTTCGTCTTGCGGCGACGCGGCTCCTCCTGCACAGCGTTGAGCAGACCGATGGCGAGAACGACGATGAGGATCGTGACGCTCATTGGCGACGAAACGATGCGGCGAAGGCGGGAACGATGAACGGCCAGGCGTTGACGAAAGAGTCGAAGACGTACAGCAGCAGCAGCGTGAGGACGGAAACGTTGCGGATGGATATTGCGAGGTCTCTGTCGTCGACGGAAACGGCGATGACGGCGGCTATCGTTAGCACCAACGCCCACAGTGCGCAAAACGGATCTGTCGTCATAGCCGCAACGCTTTGGTGGGCGTAGCACGCATCACGTCCTCCCATGAGGCGAAGGCGCCTGTCGTCTGTTCGATGTCGGCATCGAAGTAGTCGTACACGATAGGCTCGAACCAGAGGACCTGACCCGTCTTGCCGAAGAAGACGTGCAGCGGGATGCCCTGGCCGTAGTGCCACGGACGCAGGCGCTCGTTGCTGTCGACAGGGCGCATCACCAACGGGTTGACCATCGGCGCGATGGCGATCTCGCTTGCGTCTGGCGTCATGTGGAAGCGCTTGCCGAACGACGCTTCCTTCATTGTGTCGGTCTCGTGGTCCAGGTAAAGCGCTACGAGTTCGTTGCTGCCGTTGTAAGCGCCCCACAGGTCGACGTCGGGAGCGATGAGCAGCGAGGTGCGTGACGGTTTGATGTCGATCCCTACCTCGTTGGCAACGTAGATGCGCTTCGCTTCATGGACGATACCTTGCACGGCGAATCCTTTCGGCAGCGTGGCCGGCAGCGAGCCTTCGTCGGCGAAGATGACGTGCATGCCCATCGCCTGCGCTGCCGGCGTCAGGGCATCGTCTTCGTCGCTCATCAGCGTGACGTGGTTCTGAAGACGATACGACTTGCGCGGTTCGAGGCGGCGCTTCCAGTAGTCGTACAACGCGATCATCCAGCTCGGCTGCGCCTTGTCGAATCGCGCCTCCGCCTCAGCTTCGAGGTCGAGCATCGCTTTGGTAGGACGCTCTACGTAGATGGCCACCTCGTGCTCCGGCAAACGGAAGTGGCCGTCGAAGTACTTACGGTATGGCACGAGGAACCCGTCGTCGAAGGGCGTCACGTCGGTAACGCCACGCCAGCGAGTAAAGTCGGCGAAGTCGAAGTACTGCCGCCAAAAGGCGCGTACGCCTTGCGGACTATCGCACTCGACAAACTGAAGCGCATCGACGATGGCGTGTTGCGTGCTTACGTGGCGTGCGCCGTCATAGAGGACGGGCATGTCGTTGACGATGGCGAAACGGCGTTTATGGCTAACGATCTTTCGTTCCATAGCAGAATACTGCGTTTGGCGGCGTAAGTACGGTATGCTCTTCGATGTCGAGACGCAGTCGCCACCCCTTTTCGAGCATCGCTTTCGTCTTCGCAGGATTCCACTCGCTTAGCACGATCTTGCCGTTACGGTCTATGGCGAACACTTCGGTGTCAAGCGTAAGCGCGTCCAATTCGAGTTCCGAATAGCTCAGATACGCTACGTAACGCATCTGCCCGACGTTGTATCCGTACATCGGACTCGCATCGATGCCGTATCCGAGGTCGCCGATGACGAGCTGCCCTTCTACGTTGGCGAGCAAAGCGTTGTTGCTCAGCGGCATGAACGGATTCTCTGCGTTGCGGTAGCTGTAAACCGCGTAGATCGCATCGCGCCCATCGTGAATCGTACGGATCGTATTGGTCAGCACGAAGCACTGGTCGCACAGCCACGTCGTCACGTCCATGAAGCGCTTGTATTCGTCAGCGAAGAAGCGCAGGTGGAAACGACCCGTTTCTATCTCCTCACGGAAGACGTATCCATATTCGGTGGTCGCAGGCGCTGACGGAAGCAGGTGGCGAAGCTTCATCGCTGATGTCCGGTTACTACGATAGCGTTGTTTTCGAAGTCGATAGTCACGTCCTTTTCGTTGTCGTCACGGATTCCGTCTGCGATGATGTAGGGCGTTTCGATGCTGTCCGCGTAGCCGGCAAACACGTTGACGATATGGGGATCGATGTCGCTGACGCCGGTGTACACGTCCAGCGCGGTCACTTCTACGGCTTCGCCATCCGGATCTTCGTCAAGCGGCTCTTCGAGGCGCGACAGCGAGTAGCGCATGTATCGGAACGGCTCGTTCATCATGGCGAGGGCGTCGTCGAAGTTGCGTCCATACGTCAGCCACGCTTTGCGCTTGCGGATAAAGGCAGCGTAGCCGTTGACGTAGAGAAACGTTGTGGCGCCATTGCTCATACGGTAAGCGTGATGGTACTTCGTATTGTCGCAGACGCCATGGCGTACCTTGTGCAAGTAGGCGTAGTCGTTGTATGCGCAGGCAAAGACGTTCATCAGCATCGAGATCGTGATGCGGTGCTCGTCACGCCAGCGCACAAGGCCGGTATTCGTATCGATGTCGAACAGCTCGATGTCGGGGACGGTGGTGTAGAAGCCGGTATCGGCGTCACGCATCATCCACAGCGCCTGCGGCGCGTCGTCGTAGCCAGCGCTGACGGCACGGCGCAGCCGGAAGACGGGCGACGGCGCCTGCAAGGCGGGGCCGACGAGCGTGTATCGTGCGGCGATGTCCAGCGGGTGGCCTACGCGCATCGCTTCGAGGACGTAAGCCGGAACGAAGTAGGGCGCTACGACCTGCCAAAGCTGACCGCTGATAGCGTAATGACGAGGCTCGTTGAAAGCGGTGGCCAGCTCGGCAAGGGCGTTGCGATCCAGGTGATTAGCAGCGATAGCGGCGACGGCAGCGGCAGGCTCTATGCTGTGCCACGTGTCGTTGTGGCGGTCATAGACGACAGCGGTGACGCGATAGTTCGGAGCGAGATACAGCGCCAGCGAATAACGGTTGTCGAAATCGACTACGTGGGCGCGCCCTGAGTTGGCGCGCATCGATTGCGTCTGCGAAGTCGCAATTAGGAACCGGATTTGATCCGTCATAAGTAATTGAATTTGATTTCGATACCGTGTTCGATCCAGGTAACCACGTCATCGACAACGGCAGGCTTCGCAATCCAAACAGGCCTCGGCGTCACCGCCTTTGCCATGTTCATGATCGCTTCCTCGCTTAGGCGGTTGTCTTGAGCGTACACGCGCAGCTCGACCAAACCGAAGTCGTCACCCATAGCGCGCAGCCAGCGGTACGTTCCGTATGTGTTGCGAAAGACGCCATTCAGCTTGCGTATCGCCTCTTGTGCCGTAGGCGCATCATCGACGTACCACGCCTCGTTGCCCTCGACAAACCATGCGTTGCCGTCAACGTATTCGAAAGCCATGTCGCCACGATAGCCGACAAGGACGCCTCTGCCGTGCTTCTCTACGTAGTCGATATCGAGCACGCTGAGGCGAAAGCGCTCGACAAGCAGTGACATCGTCAAGCGCGTCGTTTCACGCAAGCGGTAGGACTGGATCGCCTGGTCGTACCGACAGAAGCGATCTGGATCGAATGGGACGAAGAACCCGCTGTACGACTGGCGCATCCACTCGTCTTCGGCACGGTACAACGTCGCCGGCTTGTATAATACATGACCGACGAGCGTGTGACGCTCTTTCGAAACGGGCTGTCCGATACGCAAGGCGCGCAATACGCTGACGGGAACGTTAAGAGGTGCCTCGCCACGATACAGCGTGCTGTCGAACTCGTAATACCTCGCCATCTTGAAAGCCGTAAGAAGCGAAACCGTCTCGCTCGCTTTCCAGCGACCTTCGCGAATCATGTCTACCGCATTTTCGACCTCGATTCTGTACCACGTGGCGTCTCGCTTGTCGTAACCGATGGCGCTGACAGAAGCATTGTCGTTGGCGTAGAGGACGACAGCGTAGCGGTTATCGAACCACTCGACATGCGTGTCGCCGCCGTTGAACGGACGCCGCTGGTCGCCATCGACAAGTGCGTACTTCGTCATCATGCTTCGATCTTTTTGTCGAAGAGGACGGCACCGCTGTCGAGATCGATATGGACGCAAGCGTTCTTGTCGAGACGGTTGCCGCTGGCATTGAAGCGGTAGGGCGTCTTGATGCGTGTAGCGTAGCGCTTGATCGTTTCCAGAGCATCGACATGTCCGTGCGTCGAGCCGTACATCGTAAGGCGGCATGCGATGACGTGGATGCCTTGACGGTTGGCGAACGTGTCGAACCACGACATGCGGCGAGGCCACTCGTAGAACGGCCGCGACAGCTTGCGCAGCGCTTCGTTCATCGATACCGCAGTCGTTACCCATACGTTGCCGGCCTTGGCGAGCATCGCTACCTGGCCGTGCGTCGCAAACGTGGTCTTGCCATCCGTTACGATGAAGCGGTCCTCGTCGGCGAACACCTTCGACAATACCGTATTCCGGTTGGGCGTCCACGTGAAACCGTCGAGAAACATCGTAGCCGCCAGCACGTGCTCGTCGCTGAAACGATAGACGTCACCTTCGCTTGCGAGGTCGTGGAAGATGGCCGTCGGCACGAACTCGACGCCGTCATGGGCGCTCTCATAGGGCAGCTCCCCGATGATGGCGACACGACGCATGCGCATAAGTGCGGGGGCGACGACGGTGCGAGGCCGTTTAGTGGCGAGGCGCTCACCGATCTCGAAGCGAGCAATAGCGTCCAGCGGCACGTCAGCAGGCGCTACGAGGCGGAAGGCCTGACCGATGGATACGTAGCAGCGCTGCGTAAGACGGGACGAGGGAACGGCCTTGAGGCGCTCCGTATCGACAGCCTCGGCTTCGATGAAGGCGAAGGCAACAGCCGGATCGCAGGCGTACCACACGTCTTTCGTCTGGTCGTACACGTAAGCGTGAGGGACGAGGCACGCATCGTAGAAGATGACGATAACGTATCCCTCGATACGCGCCGAGTGGGCGTGGCCGTTGGAGAAGGGGCGCATCTTGCTGCCGCCCCGATAGATGAATGTGAGTCGCATATGATGTTTAGTTTTTGATCTCGATGCCGAAAGCGTTAGCGTCCACGTCATACGTCAGGAAAGAATGCGGCTTGTCGCTGCTGAAGATCGTCCTGCGCATCGGCACCGCCTTGGCGATCTCTTCGAAGATCGGCATCGTCACGTCGCCGTAGAGGCGCAGGCGGCGTACGTTCACCTCGACACGCTGCTCGTCGCGCTTCACCGTTTCCAGCCACTCGTACTGCAGGTACGAGGGCCAGTGGTTGCGGTGATTGAGCGCGTCCAGCGCTTCGACCAGGTTGCGTCCCGCTGCCACCCACACGTATTCGCCATCCTGTACGGCTACGGTACGTCCATCGAAGACGACCTTCCTGCCAGGAAGGTGGAAGGTCTCGATGGCGCCATTATCGAAGTCGTTGAGCGCCAGCGATTCATGCGTTGACGGAAGCAGGTTGCGCAAGAAGGTGCGTTCTACGAGGTCGGAAACCGTCAGGCGAGCACGCATCGTGGGCGGATACTGCAGATAACGATAGCCTGCGTTGAGGTCGGGACGCAACAGTTCCAGATACGGTGCCGCTGCGTAGAACCCTTGGTTGTCGCAGTCGAGCCATGGCGTGTCCGTCTTGACTTTGAAAGCGATGTCGCTGAACGTAGCCTCTTGCAGTCGAAAGACGGTACGCGATGGCACGAACAGCGATGACGACACGTTGTAGTTCGTCGCCGGCACCTCTTCGAGTACCGTCCATCCGAAGGCGCTGAGCGCACGTGCGTTCATCCAGTGCGGTGCCGTGATGCGATACAGCGACGTGTAGTTGCGTACAAAGCGAAGACGCAGGTCGTAGTCGGGGACGGGAACGAGATCGCCTTTGACCATGGTGTCGCTACGCATAGCTTCGATGGCGTCGAGAGGCGAACACGTGTACCAGCGATCCTCTTCGCTGTCGTACACGAAGCCGTCGACGTCGAGGCTGGGCCGCACGTTCAGTCCGATAACGAAAGGCGTGTAATGCTTCACGTAGCCAAAACGATGGACCGGGAAGTCGATGTCGTTCACGCGTACGAAGAACCGCAGCTCTTCGGGAAGCTGCGGAGAGTTGGGTAAAACCGCCATAGGTTATGTTTTTGATTTCGAGAGCGTTACCGTTATCGTATTATCGGGTCGCTCTACGATCACGTTGTCGCCGATGAAGCGCTGGCCGTCCCTTTCGTGCAGCATGGTCGGCCACGGCTCGATCATCAGCTTCGCCCACTCGATCATATCGTGCCAGTCGTAGTATCCGTCAGCGCGATACGGAAAAGCGTAATGGCGTCCCTCGTCGTCGAAGAAGTGTACGTTTTCGCTGCGGCGCCACGTTTTCGTCCTGGTGAGGCGCTTAATGGCCTCGTCCAGGAAGGTGTAGCGCACTTCGTAGATGGCGTGCCCGTTGTATGCGATGACGGTGTCACGCTTGACGATGATGACGACGTTGCCGAGCTGGAAGACGAGACGCGTGTCGCTGGCGCGTACCACCTCGCCACTACGCAACGTAAACTGGTGCGTGCCGTCGTAGCGCACGTTGCTGCGTGCCAGCGCGAGCAGGTCGGGAAGCGTGACCGCCACCGTCGGCGCTGGCGGCACGGTACGATAGGCCTCGCCCGTCGTCGGGTCGCAGACGTACCAGCGCCCCTCGCTGTCCCAGAACGCTTGCACATCTGGAACAAAGGGTGACACTGCGTCAGGCGTGAAAAGCGTGGCATCGACTCTCTTGACGTCACCGATGATGAGCGCCTCGGCAGGTACGTTGGCGGGGGCGGTGACGGCATAGAGCGTATCGCCATTGACGACGTAGCGTTCCTTCTGGCGGTACGTGATGCGGCGCAGCAGCGGACGGATAGCGCTTTCGGTGAGCAGGTCGAGGGCGAAGAGCGCATCGAAATCGGCGTTGTACCAGTGTCGCCCATCGTAGCCGGTGACGCCGACGCAGAGTCGCTCATCCAGCGTGACGCCAAGGGCAATGTCGCCAATGCGGATGGCGAGGCGTGAGGTCGTGTCGAAGCGGCCCGTCCACGCTGGCGTATCGAGAAACGGTATCGAGCACGCATGGCGGTGCTGGCGGCACCGCTGTCGTACTACGTCAATCATCGATGCCGGCTAGTTCGCGCACGTGGGCGTCACTCATCGGCTCGAAGTAGGCGATACGCTTGATGGCGCGCTCGCAGGAGAAGAACGTCTTCGTCTCGCCATGCAGCCGCACCATCGTGCCGTGGTGGTCGTAGTAGGGCGTCACACGGTAGTAGCCGTCCTGCGTCGTGGTGACGTACACGTAGATGCCGTTGCCGCAGCGGTACGCTACGACCAGCTCGCCAGCGAGATCGTCAGGACGCATAAGCTCGCTGTCGAGGGCGTAGATGCGGGCCACCGTATCGTAGTAGTTGGCGCTTTCGAAATCGTAGTCGTCCACCTTGACGAGGCCGTCGCTGTCGAGGCGCCAGAAGCGAACGCGAAAGCGCATCGTCGAATTGGTAAGCGGATGGCGGATCGAGTCGACGACAGCGAAAAGGTTGCGGCCAACCGTGTAGGTGGCCGTCACCTCATCGTGGCCGATGACGTGGTCGAGGGCGGCGAGCAGCGTAACGTGGTTGGCGTTAAACATGGGGTACGAATTTGAAGGCTTCGTCCACGTAGGCCGACACCTGCTCGGCGCTGCGCAGGCCACGCATGCCGGTATCTACCTTCGTCGCGCTGTCGAAAACGTTGGCGTAGTAGAGGCGGCGTACGTTGTCGTAAGCGAGCAGGAGCAGGCGGTTGGCGTCGAGCTCGAAGAAAACGCAGTCGTCCTTGGCGTGGAAGGGGATGTCGAGGTAGTCGGTAAACGTCTTGCGGAAGGTGCGGATGTCACGGCGGCCGTGCTGCTTGAGTGCATGGCGAAGGGCCTCGTCACACGCTTGGGCCGAAGCGAAGAGGCCGCTCAGCTCGCTGCGGTACGCCATGCCACCCGTGGCCACGTCGAAGTCGAAGACGCTGAGGCCGTAGTGCGTCACGCGGTCGACAAACAGCTTGCCGCCGACGTATGCCTCCTCGTTGACGCTGACCTCGATCATCATGTCGTTAGCGTAGATCGTGGTGCGCAGGGCCGCAGGGGCCTTCGGATGGCGGTGACGGGTACGAATGGTTTCGGTAATAGCTACGTAATTCATGGTTGTGGTTTTGTGTTCGGCCTCGTGAACGTGTCGAAGTAGCGCAAGGCGCATTCGATGGCGTCGTCGTAGCTGGCATGCTCGCTGGTGCGCTCTACGTCCTTCGTCATCGTGTTGATGACCGTCACCGTGTAGCGCGTCTCGTGGCGGTGAGCGGCGAGGGCGAGGATGCGATGGCGGTCGACACGCATGTACGCCACCTCGCACTGTCCTTGGTACGGCAAGGGCGCTACGTCGAGGTAGCGGTAACGCAGGTCTTCGAGGTCGTAGAGCGGGCGCGCCTCATCGAGAAGTCGTACCGCCTCCCTGAGGTCGTCAAGCGAGGTGAACGTTCCAGACAGGTCGTTACGCCATCGCATGCTGCCACGACGCTCTTCGACTGCCGTGATGCGAAACAGGCGGGCCTCGCTATCGACGTCGTGGTGATCGCACAACAGCTCGTAGGTGATGCCGTTTCCGTTACGATACAGGCCGATGACGTGGGGCGTTGCGTCGGTGCGATAGCGCTTGCGTAACAGAAGGGTCATGTCACGCATCGTCTGCCACGCTTTGACGCATCGCCTGGCGCAGCTGGTCGTAGTAGCGCTGCGCCTTCGCTTCTACGTCGTAGCTATCACCTTGGTCGAAGAGCTTGGTCTGCTGTGCGTTACCGAGGTTATTCGTGTACGCATTCGTGAACAGCACTTCGACAAGCGCTACGTGCTGACGACGTCCCGCCTTGCGATACCAGCCGCGCCACCGCACCAAAAGCGTGTTCGCGATACGCTGCGCTTCGACTACGGTAGCGTCCAGCTCTTCGTCGAAGCCGTTGCCGTACTTGTCGGCATGGCGAAGCAGATACTCGCGCTCGCCACGCAGCACCTCGTCACGGCTCATCGCTGCGATCTCTTCGTCACTCACGCCACGCAGGTCGTCACGCACCACGACGAAGTCCTCGTCCCAGACGATGCGCTTGCCGTCGACGAGGTGGTCGATGACGAGGCCGTTAGCGAGGACGGTACGCTGGGCGCGCTGGTCGTAGAACGGATAGCGGACGATGTAGGTGGTTGGCTTACGCATTGCGCTTCAGGTGGGCTTCGATGGCGTATCCGTACTTCTGCAAGATCGTTTGCAGCGCCAGTTCGTAGTCTTCGCTTTCCGTTGTCGTGTAGTCGCCATCGCCGAAAGAAAGCCAGAACGTATGCTTGCCGTCGTATTGCGGCCCTTCGAACAAGCGGATTTTGTCGAACGTGTGGATCGCCCACGTCATCCGGCGTCCGTTGACGTACCACGATGCTGACGTCAGGGCGCAGTACGGCACACGGATGCCGCTACGGTACTCACGCTCCACGTTGCCGCCACGATGCGCCAGCGCCAGGAAGTACGCTTCGGCCATGGCGTAGGCGGCAGGCTCGCAGTCGTAACCAAACTCGGTGTACTGCTTGGCGTTGTTCGTAAGGTCGCATACGATGACGTTGTAGTAGCCGTCGCCTTCGAGCGCGATGCTGCGCATGTTGTTGTCGATCACGAGCATCAGCACGTCGTCGTAACTGTGATTCGCAACGAGGGCGTGACGCTCCAAATAGGCCATCGTTTGCACGCAAAGCGTGTCTTTCGCCAGTCGACACATGAGACGTACGTAGCGCTTGGCCAGAGCGCGCGTGCGGAACGTGCGACGCAGGTCGTAGCGCCGTACCACGTAGTCGGTTAGCGTCACCATGTCGTACAGCTCTACGGTGTATCGGTCTTCGCCACGGTAATTTTTCGTTCTTACGATTTCGAATGCGAAGTGGCCCTCGCGGTGCGAGGCCAGGAATTGATTTCGGTTTAGCAGCATGAGTTGATGGTTTAGAAGTCGGGATCGTTGGCGGTGGCGGCCAGCAGCGCTGCGTTTTCGGCTTCGTCCTTGTCGGCGCTGCGATGCCACGTCACGATGCGCTGTACGATGTCGCCGTCCCTGCGCTGGCGCACTACGACGAACACGTAGCGCTCTTTGCGGTCCAGCCCTGGCGCCTCACGCACGATGCGTACCGTCACGTCGCCATAGCGTTCTTCGTCCACGATGCAGGCGTAAAGGCTCACGAGCGGCACGCCATACGCTTTCGGATGCGCCTTGCGTGTCTTTGCGAAGTCGAGATGGGCGGCCACGTCGTCCTCGTCCATGCTGTCGAGGCGATAGCGCAAGCCGTAGTCAGCGCAGCCGGACAGGTGGTCGAGCCGCGTGGCGCCGCAGTACACGTCAAACGAATGCTCGTTGCCGTAACGGTCGATCGTGTACGTCAGCCCCGCCTTGGTGTGTTCACGCTTCATCGCTGCTCGTTGCTGCCGTTTTTGCGAAAATCGTGATCGCCTCATAGAGCGCCTCGAAGTAGTCACCTGCCGTCACCGTCTTTACGACGTCGCTACGGAAATCGACAATGCCGAAGTGCGTGCCCGGCCCGTCCTCATAGTGCGGGTCCTCGTAGCGCAACAGATAAACGCCATCGTCACCGCCGAGCACCTCACGTACGTAGTCGCGAGCGACAGCTGTCGGCAGCCTCAGCACGATGTCCGTCGTCGGATAACGCAAGCCCGTCAACGCATCGTAGTCGCATCCCTGCTGCGCCAGGAGGCCACGCAGCCACAGCCACGCCGCCCTTGCGTCATCGAATACGGTGGTCAGGTCGGTGTCGTAGCGCAGGCCGTCTTCGTCGATTTCGCTCACCGAAATGCGATAGCGCTGCTCGCCACGGCTCAGCGTCACGTGCAGCCAGTGTGGCGTCACCGTGTCGAACAAGATGCGCTCACCCTCGATGCCGTGCAGTACGCTATGCGCCTCGAACGTCGCCTCACGCAAAAACGCCAGCGTACTGCGGAACACCTCGTCCTTCGTCATGCGCAAGACCATCGATTCGTACTGCTTGGCAAGCAGCGGCGCGTCGAAGTAGCGAGAAAGGTCGTAGCGGTACACGATGTACGGCCCATCGATCACGAAGACGTCCACCTGTCCGCCGTCAATCTTCGTGACGAGGCCGTCCTGGCGTCTGTCGCCCATGCGCTTGCGGTCGATCAGCGGGTGCCGCAGCCCCGCTGTTGTTAGCAGTGTATGCGCCATTGTTTTAGTTTTTTGACTCGAGTGCGAAGGGCGCTACCGTAAAACGCTTCGGATACGTGATGACGCCAACGCTGCGCGGCCCCGCCAGGATCGTGTGTGCGGCGCCGCAGCCGTAGATGCGATCATACGCATGACCTGCTACCGCCACCGCACGCACCTCGCCTTCGATATGCATCTTGTTTGCGTAGTCGATGTACGCATGTCCCGTTACCAGCTTCGTCTTCCACGTCTCGCCAAGCACGTGCCGCTGGTAACGAAAGGCGCCCCATACGTTCATGCCGTAACGCCACACCTTGTCGCCCCAGTCGCGATACAGACGACGCGTAGGATCGACATATCGTGCCATGCCTCGAAACACCTTTCCGCCTGCCGTCACCACGTCGTCGCCCACCACCGCATAGCGCATTAACGTATGCCGCTTGCCGTCAGTCACCGTCACCGTACCCGACAGCAGACGCCCCGCCTCGATAGCCGTCGGTCGTTTCAATTCCGTGACGCCAACGCCACACGCCACGTAGCCGCCTTCGACACCTTCGCCCCACAGCGTGCCCGTAAACGCATTCGACCACGCCACCTCGTCGAAACAGCCAGGCAACGGCCCCGCATCGTACAAGCCAAAGTCGCACCCACGAATACCGAAAATGCGATATGGCCCCGTAAACAAAACGCAACCGTCACCTGCGTGCACGCCGTCGTACCAGCTGTCGTTAAGACACCAGACGAGCGGCGAGCCACCGTACACGCCAAAACGCAATCGATACTGCGTCGCAAAAACGCCGTCGATAACGTATCGCTCATCCGCCGAAGCCCACTGGTACTTCTCGCTCACGTAACGACGACCCTCGCCCAATTCGATCAGCCCGCCAACACGTAGCGGATCCCCCGCACTGCGTACCTCCGCAATACGGTAGCGTCTGTCGAACATCGCAGGATCGTAAGGCGTCA
>RFFY01000422.1 GCA_003697065.1 Actinomyces sp.
GCCTGACCTGACGGTGCCCCGCTCGCCGGGACCGACCCCTAGGCTTTCCGTCGTGCGTATCGACCGCCGTGCCGTGCACCTCCTCGCCGCCTGGACGGTCCTCGTGTGGGCCACACGCCTGCGCAACGTGCTCGACGATCCCACCCTCGACGCCGGGGCCACGGCCTGGCGGGTCGCCTGGATCGTCGTGTTCGTCGCCCTCGCCCTGCTCTCCCTCGTCGCCGTCCGCCGTCGCTCGGCCACGGCCCCGGTCCTCCTACGGGCCTTCGGGGTGTGGTCGGTCGCCTTCTGGGGCGTGCGCAGTGTGCAGATCGCCGGGGCCGACCACACCGCCGCCTTCGTCGCCGTCCATCTCGTGCTGGCCCTGGTGTCGATCGCCCTCGCCGTGTGGGCGTGGCCGCGGCGGGACCGGCGGGCCCTGGCCGTCTGACCCGGCCCCGACCCCCCCTCCCTCCGCCACGTGGGGCGCGGGGACGGGACGCGACGGCTTCAGTGCCGGGCCCTCACCGCCGACGGAGACGGGTGCCCCGTCGCCCCGTCCGTGTCGTGCACCTGGTCGCCGCCCTCGCGGTGACCGCCGCCGCCTGCGCCTCGTCGGCCCCCGACGTCACGCCGGCGCCCACCACCGAGCCCGCCGCGCCCGACGTCACGCCGGCACCCACCACCGAGCCCGCCGCCGCGCCGGACGATCCACCCGATGCTTCCGGGCCCACCGTGCTCATCGCCTTGGACATGCAGGACTTCGCCTATCCCGACGAGGCGGCGGCGGTCCTGGAGCGGGCCCTGGACCTGCACGAGGCCACCGAGGTGGCCCTCGACGTGTACGTCACCGACACCGTCGTCGCCGCCTGGGCCGACTCCCGTCCCGACCTGCTCGAGCGCCTCGCCTCCTCCCCGGTGGCGGCCGTCTCGTACCACGCCCGCCCACCCCGCCCCTACGCGGGCGGACTCGACTGGTACGGCCTCGACACCCTGGGACCCGACGAGCTGGCCGCCACCCTCGTCGCCTACGAGACCCACGCCGTCGATCCCGTCACCGGAGCGCCCACCGACGAGCCCGGCGGCTTCGCCGGCGTGACCGCCACACTCGGCACACCCCCGCTGGCGGCGGCCGTCTCCGCCGGCAACCCGGCGGTGGCCGGCACCCTGCTCGACGTGTACCGCGACCTGGGCGCGGTCATGACCACGACCCACGGGCGCCGCGTGGCGCTCGGCGAGACCAGCCACGGTCTGCTCCTGCGGCCCGAGACCGTCGAGATCCGCCTCTGGGAGGGGGTCGGTGCCGAGCCCGCGGCGGTGCTCGACGCCGCCGTCGACGAGGCCGTCGCCCTCGCCGGTGACGAGGCCTACATCGGGGTCAAGATCCACGACAACGACTTCTTCGCCACCGCCTCGGCCTGGACCACCGTCTACGTCGAGGACCGGCGGCGGCCCGAGTGGAACCCCGACCTGCGGGCCCCCCTGCTCGGCGAGGACGAACGGGCGGCCGTGTGGGCCCTCTACGAGGGCCTCGTGCGGCACGTGGCCGATGCCGCGGTCACCTCGTCGAACCTGGCGCGCCTCGTCGACGCAGGGGCCGGCTGAGGGGACGGTCCCCCGGCCACCACCGTTCAGTCGACGATCTCGACCTCGCCCCAGAAGGCGATGCGGTCGCGAACCAGGCGACGGGCCAGGGGCCAGGGTCGTTCGTAGGCGAAGGCGGCGTCAGGCGCGATCTCGTCACGGCCGGTCACATGCCAGTAGCGGGCGCGCCCCTTCCAGATGCAGCGGGTCGTGGTCGGGCTGTCGACGAGCAGGTCGGTGCGGACGGCGTCGCGGGGGAAGTAGGTCATCCCCTCGACGATCCGCACGTCGTCGCTGTCGGCGATCACCACCCCGTCGAAGACGGCTCGGGTCATGGTCGGGGAACCCCACCGGCGGGCCCGACCTTCCCCGACACGCGCGGCGAGCCGCCGTATCGGGCCGCACTGTCGGCCTGCCGACGGAACGCGGCGGGGCCCCAGCGGGTTCGAACCCCACGTGGACGACGACGCCGTGAACCCCTCCGCTCCCCGCCCGATGCCCGCCGATTCCGCGGACGGGGATCTCCCCGCCCCCCAGTACCTGCCCCCCGAGCGGGTCCTCGCCGAGATGGCCGAGGCCAACGCCCGGCGGAC
>RFFY01000423.1 GCA_003697065.1 Actinomyces sp.
CCGGGCGTCCGGCGGGGAGGCGGGATCGGTCGTGCTCACGGCCGGGAGTCCTTGTCGTCGGCGGAAGAATCCGGCCCGCGCGGGGAGACGGGGTCGGGAGAAGAATCCGTCCCGCGCGGGGAGACGGGGTCGGGAGAAGAAGCCGTCCCGGGCGAAGAGACGGGGTCGGGGGTCGTCAACCAGCGGCGCCGTTCGGGGGGCACGAGGCGGGCGAGGCGCCGACCGCGGAGCACCAACGCCACGGCGTAGGCGCCCAGAGCGGCAAGGCTGATCCCCCAGGCGGACCCGATGTAGGCGGCGTCGGCGGCGGCCAGAGCGGCGCCGAGAGCCGACCCGGCAACGGTCCCGGCAACGGTCCCGACAGCGGACCCGGCGACAGACCCGGCAACCGTCCCGGCAACGGTCCCGGCGACGGAGGCGACGACGACGCTCACGAGGCGACCTCCGCCTCGGCCCGGCGGGCGGCGAGGGCCTCGACCAGGCCGACCTCGTCGAGCTGGCGCTCGAGCCACGCCACCCGGAAGCGGTGCACCAGCAACCAGGCCAGCACCAGCCCCACCCACACGAAGCCCACCACCAGGGTGAACAAGGTGAGGTCCTCGATCTTCATCTCGACCAGGGTCGAGCGCTGGTGCAGGGTGCGGTTCGCCCACCAGTCGACCGAGCGATTGACGATGGGGATGTTGAAGGCGGCGACGATGCCCACCACCGCCGCCCGGGTGGCGGTGGCTTCGCGGTCCTCGCCGCCGGCGCGCACGGCGAGGTAGCCGACGTACAACAACAACAAGATGAGGGAGGTGACCATGCGGACGTCACCCCACTCCCAGAAGGTGCCCCACGTGGGTCGTCCCCAGATCGAGCCCGTCACCAGGGTGAGGGCGGCGAAGACCACCCCGACCTCGGCGGCGGCGTGGGCGAGGGTGTCCCACCACACCGAGCGCTTCCACAACCACAGGACCGAACCCACGAAGGTGAGACCGAAGGCGAGGTAGGTGAGCACGGCGATCGGGACGTGGATGTACATGATCCGCACCAGATCGCCCTGGGCGTCGTCGGGTTCGGAGAAGACGAAGGCGAAGGCCGCCAGGACGACGAGGCCCACGCCGATCACCACCCCGAGCCAGCGGGTGACGGCCGATCCCGTGTGGGCGGGGGCGGCGGGGCTGGTGTCGTCGCTCATCACGTCTCCTCCAACAGGGCGCCGTAGGCGAGCACGCCGGCCACGGCGTTGACCACGGCGAAAACGGCCAGGAGACCCAGCCAGGTCCAGCCGTCGACGGCCGCGGTCCCGAAGGCGTCGTCGAACGCCCTCGTGGCGCCGATGAGCACGGGAGCGAGCACCGGGAGCAGCAGTATGGGCAGGACCGTCTCGCGGGACCGCACCCCGGCCACCAACGCACCGAGCAGGCTACCCGCGGCGGCGATCCCGGCCGTCGCGGCCAGGCACGTGACGAGGGTCAACCCCCAGGAGTCCACCCGGGCGTCGTAGAGGACGATCACGCCGACGAGCATGAGGGCTTCGACCACCAGGAGCTGCACGGCGACGGCCAGGGCCTTGCCGACGAAGACGGCAGCCGGCTCGACCCCGGCCAACAGCAGGGCGCGGCGGGCACCGTCGCTGGTCTCGAGGGCGGTGGAGCGCTGGACGGCCACCACCGCCACGAACAGCACCGCCGTCCAGAACAGGCCCCCGGTGGCCGCCTGGAGGGTACGCCGATCGGCGTCGAGGGCGAAGCCGAACACGACGAGGACCAGGCCGGCGAAGGGCACCACCTGGGAGAAGGTGACCCGCGACCGCCACTCGATGCGCAGGTCCTTGCCCGCCACCAACACGATGTCGGTCCACAGGCCGGCGGGCCACAGGCCGTCGGGCCACAGGCTCCCGGGTCGGACGCCGTTCACGGGTGTGCCCCCGGGGGCGCGCCGCGTCCGTCGCCGGACCCGGGAACCGCCGTCTCGTCGGCGGTGACGGTGCCGCCGGCAACGGTGATCCGCCGGGTGGCCAGGGGGGCGGTGCGGTCGAGCTCGTGGGAGGCGACGAGCACGGTGGCGCCGGCGGCGGCGGCGTCGACGATCACGGTGTCGACCAGGTGCCGGGCGGCCCGGTCGAGCCCGGCGTGGGGCTCGTCGAGCAGCCACAGCTCGGGTCGGCGCAACACGACCCCCGCCAGCGCCACCCGCCGCCGCTGACCCGCCGACAGGCGGGCGACCGGCACGTCGAGGAGGCGCTCGGGCACGGCGAGACGGGCCAGAGCCCCGGCCACGTCGCCGACGGGCAGGCGGGCGGCCCGGGCCCGGAAGCGGAGGTTCTCGGCGACGGTCAGGTCGTCGTAGAGAGCGGTGTCGTGGCCGAGCAGGCCCACCCGACGCCGCACAGCGGGACGATCGGCGGCGAGGTCGTGCCCGAGGACGACACCGCGGCCCTCGGCGGGACGCAGCAGTCCGGCGCACAGGCGCAACAGGGTGCTCTTGCCGGCCCCGTTCGGCCCCTGGACCAGCACGATCTCGCCCGCTTGGACCTCGAGGTCGACCCCCGCCAGGGCCGGGAAGCGCCCGAGCAGGGCCACCACGCCCTGCAGGGTCACGACGGACATGGGTTCACGCTAGCGGGGGCCCCGACAGCGCCGACAAGGCCGCCGGGCGCTCACGACGCCACGCCGGCGACCGATAGGTTGCCCGTATGCGGGCCGGCCCCGAGACCCCCACCGAGGTGCCGCGCCTGGCCGTCGTGTTGGGCGGGGTCGGGCGCTTCCTCATCACGACCGGGATCGTGATCCTGCTCTTCGTCGCCTACCAGCTCTGGGGCACGAACATCCAGGAGGCCCGGGCCCAGAGCGATCTGCGCGCCGACCTCGACGCCGCCCTCGCCGCCGTCGCCGACCTCGACGATCCCCTGGTGGCCGCTCCGCCCACGACGTCTCCGCCCTCGACGTCTCCGCCCTCGACGTCTCCGCCCTCGACCACCGCCGACGGCGGCACGGGCCCGTCGAGCATCCCTGAACCCACCACCACCCCGGCGCCCACCACCGTCACCGCGCCCGGGGGGATCGACCCCGAGATCCTGCGCCTCTTCTTCCCCGACGACGGCGACGCCATGGCCCGCATCGAGATCCCCTCCCTGGGCGTCGACAAGATCGTCATCCGGGGCGTCCAGGTCCCCGACCTGCGCAAGGGGCCGGGCCACTACCCCACCACCGCCCTGCCCGGCAACAGGGGCAACACGGCCATTGCCGGCCACCGCACCACCTACGGCGCGCCCTTCAACCGCATCGACGAGCTCCGCCCCGGCGACGAGATCGTGGTGACCAGCGTCCAGGGGCGCTTCACCTACCGGGTCCTCGACCCGACGGTCGCCTACGCCAACCGCCTCGACGATCTCGAGGGCATCGGCGACGGTCATGTGATCGTCGATCCCGGCGCCACCTGGGTGCTGGGCGACTTCGGCGACGACCGCCTCACCCTCACGGCCTGTCACCCCAAGTACTCGGCCCGCCAACGCATCATCGTGGCGGCCGAACTCGTCGGTGATCCCGTCGACCTCCCGCCGGCGGTGGCGGCCGCCGCCGCCGACCTCGACACCGGCGGGACCGAGGCCGGAGACGGACCCCGGGACAGCGGGTCCGACACGCCGAGCGAGGTGGCCGGCACCGACCAGACCGGCACCGACCAGACCGGCACCGACGGGACCGACTCGGGGACCGGGGCCGCGCTCGACGACGGGGCCGGAAGCGACCCCGCCGGTGGCAGCACCGCACCCGACGCCGTGGAGACGACCGCCGCTGACGATCTCGACCAGGGCCTCGCCGGCGAGCGCGACGCCATCCCCGCCGCCGTCGGCTGGGGCCTGCTGGCCGCGGCCCTCTGGATCGGGGGCCGCCTCCTCGGACGGCGCCTGGCGCCCCGCTGGGACTGGACCCGGCGCCGGGGCGAGATCGTGGGCCGTCTCGCCGTGCTCGTGCCCGTCGCCGTGGCCCTGTGGTTCTGCTTCGAGGCCGCCGACCGGGCCCTGCCCGCCTACTGACCGGCGGCGAGCCCTAGCCTCGGGGCGTCGTGACCCGCCCTGCTGTCGCCCCCGCGTCCTCCCGACCCGGCCCCGCGTCCCCCCGCACCGTCGCCGGTGCCGCCGGAGCCACCCGGCTCCTCGTCGCCCTGGTGGCGCTTGCGTCCCTGGTGGCGGGGGCCTGCGGCGGGGGCGGCGACTCCGCACCGTCGGCTCCCGACGCCGTGCGAGACCCGGCCGCCGCGGCCGCCCGCGCCGCCGAGGACCGGGACCGCCTCGCCGCCGACTCCAGCGCCGACGGTGCCGACGCCACGACCACCAGTGTCGGCCACCTCGACCCCGCCACCCTCCCCGGCATCGTCGTCAACAAGTACGACCTGCATCCCGGTGAGTGCTTCAGCCAGTTCGACGAGGTCAGCGAGCAGGGCCGCTCGGTCGTCACCACCCGCGTCGACTGCAACCAGCCCCACCAGGCCGAGGTCTACGCCCTGCTCCAGTACCCCGCCCCCCACCCCGCCCTCTTCCCCGGCGACGAGGCGATCCGCCAGTGGGCGATCGTCAACTGCTACGACGCCTTCGAGCCCTACGTCGGTGCGCCCTACGAACTGTCGTCACTGGAGATCGGGGTCTTCGTGCCGACGGCCGAGAACTTCGAGGACGCCGTGGCCCGCTATCGCGGGGTGCACTGCTGGGTCCACCGCGACGACGGGGGCGAGCTCGACACGAGCGTCCGCGCCAGCGGACTCTGACGCCCCCGGTCACGGGACGGGAGGCCGACGCTTCGTCCCCGGGCATCCCCGTTCCCCCCGTCCCCCGTCGGTACGCTCGCGGTGGCGCCCGCCGACGAGCGGGCCGGAGATCGGCGCCCCGGGAGGAGCCCGTGGTCATCGTCCCCACCCTCATCGCCCTCGCCGTCGGGCTGGTCGCCGGGTTGGTGCGCGGTGGGCGCCTCGACGCTCTGAGCGGCCTGCGCCTGCGGGCCCTGCCCCTTCTCGTCGTCGCCCTCGTGGCCGGCACGGTCGTCGACCTCGTCGACGTGCCCCGGCCCGGCTGGTGGGCCCTCGTCGGCCTCGTGGCCGGGCTGGCCTTCGTGGTGGCCAACCTCCGCCTCGTCGGCATGACGGTCGTGGCCGTCGGACTCGTGGTGAACCTCGTTCCCGTCCTCGTCGAGGGCGCCACCCCGGTGCGGGGCGACGCCCTGGTCGCCGCCGGCATCGTCGACGCCGGCCAACTCGACCGGGTCGAGCTGCGCGGGGCCCGGGTGCTGGCCGACGACGACACCCGCCTCGAGATCCTCGGCGACGTCATCCCCGTGCCCGCCCTGCACCAGGTCCTGTCCTTCGGTGACCTCATCGTGCTCGTGGGCCTGGCCGACGTCGTCGCCAACGCCCTGCGCCGCCGACGCCCCCGCCGCCTGCCCCGCGGCGGGGCCGCCAGCCTCCGCGCCTTCGGCTGGTACGAGCCCGACCCCCACGCCGACCTCGCGGCCTCCTTCCGTGCCGGTCCCGGGCCCCTGTGGGGGCTCAGCCCGTCGGGGACGGGGGCCACCCCGCCACCCGATCCCGACGAGGCCGTCGTCCCTCGCCCCGCCGGGGTGCCGGGCCGCCGGGGGCCTGGCCGGCACGCCGCGCCCGGCCGGCCCGGACAGCCCCTGCGCCCCCGGCCCGTGCAC
>RFFY01000424.1 GCA_003697065.1 Actinomyces sp.
ACCTGACCGTGCCCGAGGAGGCCCCGTGACCGACACCGCCTACCACAAGATCCGTACCGAGGTCCCGCCCCCGCCCGCCGGCTGCCCGGTCGACCACACCTTTTCGCCCTTCGCCGACGACTACCTGGCCGACCCCTACGCCGTGCTGGCCCCCCGGCGGGAGGAGACCCCCGTCTTCTACGCCGAGGAGCTCGGCTACGTCGTCGTCACCCGCATGGAGGACGTCGAGGAGGTCTTCTTGAACCCCGACGTCTACAGCTCCGAGAACGTCCAGGACCCGGTCTTTCCCATCCACCCGGCGGCCGCCGAGATCCTCTCGGCCCCCGACTTCGATCCCGTGGCCGTCATGTCCAACCGTCAGGAACCCGACCACGGCCGCATCCGCAAGTACACCAAGGAGGGCTTCTCCAACCGGCGCCTGCGGATCCTCGAGCCCTACATCGTGCGCCGGGCCCACGAGCTGATCGACGCCATGGTCGACGCCGGGCCGCCCGCCCCCTTCGTCGAGTCCTTCGCCTTTCCCCTGCCGGGCGAGACCATCTTCCGCTTCCTCGGCTTCCCCGAAAGCGACGACGAGAAGCTGCGCGCCTGGTGCGGTGACCGCCTCGCCTTCTCGTGGGGTAAGCCCGACGAGGCCGAACAGGCCGCCATCGCCGACAAGATGCTGGCCTACTGGCGCTACTGCCGCGAGTTCGTGGCCGCCAAGCACCGCGAGCCCGGCGACGACTTCACCTCCGAACTGCTCGCCGCCCACGACGCCGACCCCGAGGACCTCACCTACCGCGAGGTCGAGTCGATCGTCTACGGCCTGTCCTTCGCCGGCCACGAGCCCGTCACCCTCCTGCTGGGCAACTGCCTGCTGGAACTGCTCCCCCGCCGTGAGGTGTGGGACGCCCTGTGCGCGGATCCCTCCCTCATCCCCCAGGCCATCGAGGAGGTCATCCGCCACGAGTCGCCCCAGATCGGGTGGCGACGCATCACGACCCGGGACACCGTCCTGGGCGGGGTCGAGATCCCCGCCGGGACCCCGATCTTCCTGAGCCTGGGCGCCGCCAACCACCAGCCCGACCTCTTCCCCGAGCCGGAGACCTACGACCTGCACCGGGCCAACGCCCGCAACAACATCTCCTTCGGCAAGGGGATCCACTACTGCCTGGGGGCCAAGATGGCCCGCTTCGAGGCCCGCCTCGTGCTCGAGGCCCTCACCGAGCGCCTGCCCTCGCTGCGTCTCGTCGAGGATCAGGTGATCGAGCGCTACCCGAACATCAGCTTCCGCGGCCCCCGCGAACTCCTCGTCACCTGGGACGCCTGAGTCCGGGTGGCGGCACCCGGTGGCCCGGCGGCGGGACCCGGGCGGTGGTCACCCGCGGGACCAGTCCAGTCCGCCCTGGTGCAGGGCCCACATCTCGACGATCCGACCCCCGACCACCCGGTACTGGGCGATCCAGGTGATGACCAGGGGGGTGGCCGCCGCCAGGCTGCAACCCTGGAGGGTGAGGCGGACCCACACGGTGTCGCCGTCGACGGTCTGGGCGTCGAAGCGCACCGTCGAGCCCCGTACGGCGGCCAGGGCGTCGCCGAGGCGGGCCGCCAGCTCGGCGACGGTCAGGGTCTGGGTGCCCTCGGGGGTGTGGCGGGTCGACGGGTCGGCGACGAGCTCGCCGAGGGCGTCGAGGTCACCGTCGATCCAGACCCGCTCCCAGTAGGCGCGCACCACGCCGGCCGGATCCGCCGGTGTCGTCGTGTCCTCGCTCATCCGCGACCCCCTCGTCGGCGCCGTGCTCGCCCGGACCGGTGCCCGCCGTGGCGGGTGGTCCGCGTCACAGTCTCGCCTCCGCCGAGCGGAACGCGCCACGGCCCCGCCCGGCCGACACCGCCACCACCAGCGCCACCGCCAGGCCCATGCCGGCGAAGGTCGGCCGCAGCCCGGCGGCATCGGCCACCGCCCCCAGGGGAAGGGCGGCCAGGCCGAAGCCGGTGAAGCTCAACATGAGCAGGGACTGGACACGACCGTGGTACTCGACCGGGGCGATCCCGAGGATCAGGCTGTTGTTGAGGGCCTGGAAGGCCGCCGAGGCCGCCCCGATGAGCACCATGACCCCGACGGCCACCCAGAAGGCCGGGGCGAACCCCAACACGACGAGGAGGAGCCCGAAGGCGCCGGCTGCCGTCACCTGGTAGCGCCACAGGCGCGAGCGGTGCACGCCGGCGAGAGCGAGGGACGAGGCGACGGCGCCGACGGCGGCCGCCGTGTTGAGGATGCCGAAACCCACCGACCCGGCGCCGAAGATCTCCTCGGCGTAGGTGGGCAGGAAGGCGACATGGGGAAAGCCGATCAGCACGACGAGGAAGGACAGGACCAACAAGAGCCCGAGGCGCCGGTCGCGACGCACGTGGCGGATCCCGTCGGCGAGATCACCCCAGGGGGACCGGCCCGTACGGGCACGTGCGGGTAGGGCCGGCAGGACCAGGGCGGCGGCGACACCCGCGGCGGCGAGGACGGTGGCCGTCCAGTAGGCGCCCCCGACCCCGATGGCATCGACGGAGATGAGGGCGCCCGCCACGGCGGGGCCGACGACCCGGGCCGCCTGGAGGCTGGTCTGGGACAAGAAGACGGCGTTGGTGAGCAGGCGCCGGTCGACGACCTCGGCGATGAAGGCGAGGCGGGCGGGACCGAGCAGGGAGATGAACGCCCCCTGCACGACGCTGGCGACGACGAGCATCCAGTAGGCGATCACGTCGGTGGCGATCGCCACGGCGAGACCGGCGGACATGGCCGTCTGCAGGATCCCGGCGGTGGCGATCACGGCCCGCTTGGGGAAGCGGTCGGCGATGACGCCACCGGCGGGGATGGCGACGATGCTGGAGAGCCCGAAGCCGATCAGCACCCCACCCAGGGCCGTGTTGGTGCCGGTCAGTTCGAAGGCCAGCCAGGCCCGGGCGATCGCCGCCATCTGCATGGACAGGAAGGTGAAGACGCCCCCCACCAGCAGGGCCCGGAAGGGACGCACCGACCAGGCGGCGAATCGGGAGAGTTCCTCCGGGACCGGGTCGGGCACCCGACGACGCTAGCGCCGCGCCTCCGCCGCTCAGAGATTGGTGACGATCATCACCACCCCGAAGAGGGCGAACAGCACGGCCGAGGCGGTGCGGGTGCGCTCGATGGGCAGGCGGGCCCCGGCCGCCCGTCCCACCAGCACCCCCAGGGTCCCGCTGGCGACGATCCCGGCGGTGGCGCCGATCCACACGAGGACGGGATCGCCGCGGGCGGCGAGGGTGGCGGTCGCCAGCATGGTCTTGTCGCCCAGCTCGGCGACGAACATGGCGACGGCCACGGTCCGGAACACCGCCAGCGACGACGCCCCCACCGGCCCCGCCCCGTCGGCCTCCCCGTCGGCCTCGGTCAGGGTCCACACGGCGAAGGCGCAAAACAGCACCCCACCGACGAGCCCGACGGCGCGGGTGGGCAGGGCGGCACCGACCAGGCCGCCGGCGAGCACCGACACCAGGTTGGTGGCGGCGTAGGCGCTGATCACCCCGGCCAGGACGGGCCCGAGGCGGTGGCGGGCACCGAAGCCGAGGGCCACGAGCTGGGTCTTGTCGCCCAACTCGGCGACGAACACGACGACGAGAGCGCCGAGCAGCGACCCCATCAGCGGACCGAGCCGCGAGGTGATGCGGGCCGGACGGGCCCGGTGTCACGGCGTGATGCGACAGGACATTCGAAGGCGGCGACGGATCTCGCCGTCAGACACCAGCACACGGAGAGCATCATGGCCGATTCCCGACCCCCGTCCACCCCCGACGGTCCGACCACCCCCGACGCCTCGTCGACCGGCGACGGCGCCGTCACCCACATCCACCTCCTGCTCGACCGGTCGGGGTCGATGGAGGCCATCGCCCACGAGGTGATCGACGGCTTCGCCGGCTTCCTCGCCGCCCAGCGGGCCGAGGGCGACGACGCCGTCATGACCCTCGTCCAGTTCGACACCGTCGATCCCTTCGAGATCGTCGCCGACGCCGTCCCCATCGCCGAGATGGTGCCCCTCGACCGCCGCACCTTCGTACCCCGCGGCGGCACCCCCCTCTACGACGCCCTGGGGCGGCTCCTCGGCAAGGCGACGAGCCGTCAGAAGGCCCGAGCGGCCGCGGGTCTGCCCGCCGAGCACGTCGTGATCGCCATCTACACCGACGGTCTCGAGAACGCGAGCTGCGAGTACACCCGCCAGCAGGTGTTCGACGCCATCACCCGCCACGAGTCCGAGGACGGCTGGACCATCGTGTACCTGGGGGCCCACCCCGACGCCATGGCCGAGAGCGAGAGCCTGGGTATCGACGCCGGGCACGCCCTGCGCTACAGCGCCAACGCCGAGGGGACGGCGGTCGCCTTCGCCTCCCTGAGCACCTCCCTGATCGCCGAACGGCGCGAGGCCCGTGCCGGCCGCCGGCGCGACGCCTTCTTCGACACCGGGGCCGACGCCGAGTCCGACACCGGGACCCGCAGCGGGACCGGAACCGGGTCCGACGCCGGGTCCGACGCCGAGTCCGACGCCGGGTCCGACACCGACGACCTCAGGAACGGCCGAGACGGGGACGGACGTGATTCCGGTTGACCCGGAAGGCGGGATCGAGCTCGGTCACCTCGCCCGAGATCATGACGGGGAGATCCTCCACGAAGGGGGCGCACAGCTCGTCGACGGCGTCGACGAGGCGCTCGACGAAGCTCGCCCGGGCCTCGGCCGACCGGCCGGGGCCCACCCGCGCCCACACGGCGACGAAGCCGAAGCGGGGATCGCCGTCGGCCACCCGGACGTGATCACGACGGGCGGCCCGCGTCCGTAGGCCGTCGAGGGGCGCCAGGCCGTGATCCAGGGCCGCCCGGTGCACGGCGGCGACGAGGGTGTCGGGGTCGAGATGACCCTCGAGGTTGGCCGAGTACTCGACGACGATGTGGGGCATCGCTGCTCCTGGGCTGGGGTGCTGCCGCTCGTGGGTTGCTGCTCGTGGGTTGCTGCTGCTCGTGGGTTGCTGCTGCTCGTGGGCTGCCGCTCGTGGGGTGCTGCCGCTCGTGGGTTCAGTCCCGGTCAGAGGCGCAGGAAGCGACCGGCACCGCGCCGCTCGGCGACGAGGGCGACGACCTGGTCGCCGGGGCGGAACCGCTCGTCGTCGCCGCACACGCGGGGTGTGCCGTCGGCGGCGACGGCGACCAGGGGCAGCCAGGGCTGATCGCCCCGCGGGGGCCGTTGGAGGACCCGGACCCGGGCGCCGCCCTCGAGCAGGGCCGCCACGTCGTCGCGGGTGACGGCGGAACCGAAGGGCCGGCGGGCCACCACCGACGATCCCGTCCCCCCTTCGTCGTGCCCGCCGGGGGCGGGCAGCCCGAACACGTTGGCCCGGCCCACGATCTCGCTCAGGCGGCGCACGGCGAAGTCGTTGGTGTCGTCGCTGTCGGTGAGAGCGAGGCCCAACGCCACCCCCACGCCCCGGGCGGCCAGCGGCAACTCCTCGGAGTCGAGCCGCCCGCTGTAGACCAGCAGGCCCCGCCCGGCGGCGGCAGCGGCCCGCTCCGGGTCCGAGGTGACGACGAGGACGGGTACCCCGAGGTCGACGAGACGCTCCCCGAGGTCGAGGACCCAGTCCTGGGCCCCGACCAGGGCCACGCCCCGGGCCTCGGCCCGGGCGACCCGCAAGAGGCGGGCCAGGCGTCCGGCGGCGAGCCCGTAGACGATGACGGTGCCCACGATGACGGTGAACACGATCGGCACGAACTCGGCGACCGCCTCGCCTTCGGCCTCGAGCTCGATGGCGAACAGGGAGGCGACCGCCGCGGCCACGATGCCGCGGGGGGCCATGGCGGCGATGAAGAGACGGTCGCGGACCGGCACCGTCGATCCGAGGGTGGCAGCGGCGACGGCCAGGGGTCGGGCGACCAGGACGAGGGCGGCGAGCAGGGCGAGGGAGCGGGGCAGGAAGTCGACGACGGCGTCGAGGTCGACCCGGGCGCCGAGGAGGATGAACAGGCCCCCGAGGACGAGGACGCCGAGGTCCTCTTCGAACTCGGCGATGTGGGCGACCGGCGCTCGGCGCTGGTTGGCCAACGCCACACCCATGATGGTCGTGGCGGTCAGACCCGCCTCGGACTGGAGCTGGTCGGCGAGCACGAAGGCCCCGACCACCGCCATCAACACCACGGCGTTGTGCAGGCGGTCGGGTACCCAGTGGTGGCGGATGGCCTCCGCCAGCAGGACCGCCATCACGATCCCCACGACCGCGCCCCCGATGAGGGTGACGGCGATGCGGGCGACGATCTCGCCGGCGCTGTCGGCCCCGAGCACCGCCTCGAGCACGACGACGGCCAGCAGGGCACCGACGGGGTCGATGAGGATGCCCTCCCACTTGAGCAGGGCGGCGGAGGCGGGCCGGATGTCGATCTGGGCCAGGATGGGCAGTACGACGGTGGGACCCGACACGACGAGGACGGCCCCGATGAGCCAGGCGGCGGAGGTCTCGACCTCGAAGAGGGTGTCGATGGCGACGGCGGCGACGACCCAGGTGACGAGTGCACCCACCACGATGAGGCGGGCCAGGGAGGCACCGACCTCGACCACCTCGTCGCGCCGCAGGGCGAGACCACCCTCGAAGAGCAGGATGCCGACCCCGAGGGACACCAGGGGGAAGAGGAGGTCGCCGAGAAGGGCGTCGGGATCGACGAGGTCGAGTCCCGGTCCGGCCAACAGGCCGGCGGCGAGCAGGACGAGGATGGAGGGGATCCCGAGGCGTCCGGCCAGCCATTGGCTGCCGACCCCGAGAACGACGATGACGGCCACGGCGACGAGAGGGTCGGTGCCGGAGCTGCCACCGCCGACCGAGGCCAGGACGGCGAGGACGTTCACGTGGTTTCCCCCTCGGGGCGGGCGGGCGAGAACACGACCCAGCCTAGGTGCGGCGCCCGCCGGCGATCGGGTCCGTCCCGGACGCGCCGGTGGGGCGGACCGAGGTCCGCCCCACCGGGTTGCCCGCCCGGATCCCGCCCGGTCGGTCGCCGACCCTGCCGGGTGGGGTCCCGGCGTGGGTCAGCGGAACGAGTCAGCAGCTCCGATCAGCAGGTCAGGCCCGGGATGCACAGGGGGATCGTCGTCGCCGGAGGCGCCGGCAGCGG
>RFFY01000425.1 GCA_003697065.1 Actinomyces sp.
ACCTTCGTGTCGGGTTCGGCCGTGTTCGGTCACCCCGACGGTCTCGCCACCGCCGTCGACGAGCTCCGCCGCGCCGCCCTCGGGTCCTGACGCCGCGCCACCCCGCCGGGATCAGCGCCGCCGGGTCGTGACGCCGCGCCACCCGCCGGGGTCAGCGCATCTCCGGGATCAGCGCATCTCGCCGCGGCGCACGATGACGTGGTCGATGATGCCGTAGTCCTTGGCCTCCTCGGCGGTGAACCAGCGGTCACGCTCGGAGTCGGCCTCGATCTGCTCGACCGGCTTGCCGGTGTGGTAGGCGATGCGTTCCTGCAGCATCCGCTTGGTGTAGGCGAGCTGCTCGGCCTGGATGGCGATGTCGGCCGCCTGGCCCTGCACCCCGCCCAGGGGCTGGTGCATCATGATCCGGGCGTGGGGAAGGGCGTAGCGCTTGCCCGGCGCTCCGGCGCACAACAGGAACTGGCCCATCGAGGCGCCCAGACCGAGACAGATGGTGCCGACGTCGGGCTGGATGAACTGCATGGTGTCGTAGATCGCCATGCCCGCCGAGACCGAACCGCCCGGCGAGTTGATGTACAGCCAGATGTCCTTGTCGGCGTCCTGGCCCTCGAGGTACAGGAGCTGGGCGGTGATGTAATTGGCGATGTCGTCGTCGACGGGGGACCCGAGCACCACGATGCGGTCCTGCAGGAGGCGGTGGTAGATCTCCGCCTGGGGGTTGCCCATGGTGGCCAGGGAGTCGAAAGGCGGGGTCGTCATGGCCGTCAGGGTATCGGCCTCCCCCGCCCGGCCCGCGACCCGGCGGACGCCCACGGCGGAGCCGGGCGGGTAGGGTCGCGGGGACCCGCGGACGTGGCGAAACTGGCAGACGCGCCGGGTTTAGGTCCCGGTGCCGCAAGGCATGGGGGTTCGAATCCCCCCGTCCGCACCACGCCTCAGGCGCCGCCGGGCCCGTCCGGCGCCGCCGGGTCGAGACGCTCGAGCAGGGCCCGCAGGGCCCGTCCCCGGTGGCTGAGGGCGTTCTTGTCGGCCGCCGACATCTCGGCGAAGGTCCGGCCGTCCCCCTCGTCGGGCACGAACACGGGGTCGTAGCCGAACCCACCCTGGCCCCGGGGGGCCTCGGCGATCCGGCCCGTCACCACCCCCTCGGCCACCAGCTCCGATCCGTCCCGACGGTGCAGGACCACCACGGTGCGAAATCGCGCCCGGCGTCCCTCACCCGTCACGCCGGTCAGCTCGCCCAGGAGGCGGCGGACGTTGTCGGCGTCGGTGGCCGTGTCGCCGGCGTAGCGCGCCGAGCGCACACCGGGGGCGCCGCCGAGGGCCTCGACCTCGAGCCCCGTGTCGTCGGCAAGGGCGTCGGCGTCGGCGACCGCCGCCACCGCCCGGGCCTTGAGGCGGGCGTTGTCCTCGAGGGTCTCGCCCGTCTCGTCGACCTCGCCGGCGTCCGCCGGGCGGGCGACGAGCTCCAGCCGGTCGCCGAGGATGGCGGCCATCTCGGCGACCTTGTGGGGGTTCGCCGAGGCACACACCACCCGGGGCCGCCCCCCGCCGGTCACGGCCGTTCGGGGGGTGGGGACGACAGGAGCGCCCTCTGGGCCTCGACGATGGTGGCGATGCCCCCGGCGGCGAGGTCGAGGAGGCGGTCGAGGACCTCGCGGGGGAAGGGTTCGCCCTCGGCGGTCCCCTGGACCTCGATGTAGCGGCCCGAGCCGGTCATGACGACGTTGCAGTCGACCTCGGCGGCCGCGTCCTCGACATAGGGCAGGTCGAGCAGGGGCGTGCCGTCGACCACCCCCACCGAGATGGCGGCGCACTCGTCCACGACGGGGTGGCGTTCGAGTTCGCCACGGGCGACGAGGCGGCTGAAGGCGTCGTGGAGGGCGACGAACCCGCCGCAGATGGAGGCGGTGCGGGTCCCACCGTCGGCCTGCAGCACGTCGCAGTCGACGATGACCTGGCGCTCCCCCATCGCCTCGAGGTCGACCACCGCCCGCAGGGAGCGGCCGATCAGGCGCTGGATCTCCTGGCTGCGTCCCGACGTCTTGCGCCGCACGCGCTCCGACGACGACCCCGGCAACATGGCGTACTCGGCGGTCACCCAGCCCTTGCCCGTGTCGCGCAGCCAGCGGGGGATGTCGTCTTCGACCGAGGCCGTGCACAGGACCCGGGTCCGACCGAAGGACACCAGGACCGAGCCATCGGCCATCTCGGTGTAGTCGCGCTCGAAGGTGAAGGGGCGCAGCTCGTCGGGTCGCCGGCCGTCGGGACGCAGATCGGACATGCGGGATTCCTCCGGGGTGTCAGGGGTGGACCGTCGGCGGGGCCGAGGTGTCGTCACACGACGAAGCGGGCGCCGGGACGGGCGACGTCGACCGCGTCGCCCCACACCTCGGCCGCCTCGGCGCCGTGCTCGGCGGGATCGCTGCCGGGCATCAGATGGGTGAGCACCAGGCGCCCGACGTCGGCCCGGCGGGCGGCGGCGGCCGCCTGGCGGGCCGACAGGTGGGGGATGCCCTGGTTCTCGTGGCGGCGGGTGTGGGTGGCGT
>RFFY01000426.1 GCA_003697065.1 Actinomyces sp.
GCCCCAACAGTAGTCGCAACATCCCAAACAGACTGATTATCAGCGCCTACGTTAGACCTTACGTCCCAAACAGTCTGTTGGTCCTTACCAACTGAGGACGAGATATTCCACGCCACCTGTTGGCTAGCGCCAACAGATGTAGTGGTATCCCAGACAATTTGCTCGTCCGCGCCTATTTGCGACTCTACATTCCAAACTGTCTGAAAATCATTGCCTACAACACTGCTGGACTGTACATCCCAGACAATTTGCTCTTCAGAGCCTACAGTTGAATTTACGTCCCAAACTGCTTGCTGATCCGTCCCCACAGAGGTTGAGACGTCCCAGACTACCTGCTCGCTAGCTCCAACGTTAGCCTCTACGTCCCAGACTGATTGTTGGTCAGCGCCAACGTTAGCCTCTACGTCCCAGACAGCCTGTTGGTCGGCACCAGCAGAGATAGTTACGTCCCAAACCGATTGTACCTCTGCCCCCACAGAGGTCGAAACATCCCAGACTACTTGTTGGTCAGCGCCAACGTTAGCCTCTACGTCCCAGACAGCCTGCTCGCTAACTCCAACGTTAGCCTCTACGTCCCAGACTGATTGTTGATCAGCGCCAGCAGAGATAGTTACGTCCCAAACCGATTGTGTCTCTGCCCCTACAGAAGTTGAGACATCCCAGACTACTTGCTCGTCAGCGCCTACATGTGCCTCTACGTTCCATATGCTTTGAGCTTCAGACCCAATAGGGGCATAAACGTCCCAAACGGACTGCGTTTCTGTCCCTACAGGAGTAGACACGTCCCAAACTACCTGTTGGTCAGCACCAACGTTAGTCTCTACATTCCAGACCGATTGTTGATCAGCGCCAACTGTAGAGTCTACATTCCAGACCGCCTGTACCTCATTACCAACAGGAGTAGTACCTCCACCTCCGCCGCCTACATTGAACGATATACCGCCTACTACGCTCCATGCAGCAGATGTCGGTGCAGCACTTATTGTAGTTCCTGCTGTACGTCCTGCGTCGTTGGTAGCTTTTGTGCTAGCATCTATTGATGTGCCAGTTGCTACAACTCTTAGTTCTTCTGTCGTGCCAACTGTACCTGTGGCCAAGACGAGAGATCCGGTACCATCAGTGACAGCTGCGCCTACTAATGGGTCATTGTCTGCTGTAGATGTAAGAGTTGTTTGATTTAGTGCATTAGCCGTACTCGATGCTTGTATTACGCTTGAAAAAGTAGGAGTTCCAAAGCCGCGATAAACAACAACACCTAAAGACAATGGGTTACTACTTAACAATCGTGTAAGTGTTACAGAAGTAGCTCCTGCAGATGTAACCTCTCCCGTGAATATACGCATGCCAGCTTCACTGCCAGCAGTCTCTGCAGTTTGTTGAGTTGTGAAAGTAACTCCTGTTGCGCTTGGAGTGGTAAGGGATACTCCCATTCCAGTGATGCCGCCAGTAACAATTACAATATCGCCTACTTCAAGCGGCGATGCCAGATTGGCAGTTACAGAACTAACTGCAGTTTGAGAAGAGGCTGATGCAATTTCAGCCAAGTGAGGAGACGAAGGTCTTAAAGTGCAACCAGCTACACACCAGGAACCAGATTTTCCAGCACTATATGAAGCGGTTACGTTTCCAGAAGCAGTAGGTGTTCTACTTACACCTCTACCTGGTTGCGTCTCTATAGTTGCGGTCCAGTCAGTAACACCGCTACTTGGATTTAGGGTGTTGGTCTGCGCATTTAGGTAGCAAGCATCTATTACTATGCCGCCTTCTAACGCTGCAAATGGTACTGTGGCAGAAGGCGCATTAGACGTGCCTTGAGCAGAAACGTTAGAACTTGGAACGTATGGATTTGTTTGATCGACTCCGGCAAAAGAACGAGCACC
>RFFY01000427.1 GCA_003697065.1 Actinomyces sp.
CGTGCGCACCAAGCCCGCCCTGCACCGCTTTCCCGCCTCGATGGCCAAGCGGATCCAGGACCTGTGCCGCCACCTCGTCGACGTCCACGACGGTGACGCAGCCGCCGTGTGGCGCGACGTCCGGTCGGGAGCCGAGCTCCTCGACCGCCTCCGGGACCTGCCCGGCTATGGCGACGAGAAGGCCCGCATCTTCGTGGCCATCCTGGCCAAGCGCTTCGGGGTCCGACCGCCCGGGTGGGAGGAGGCCGCCGGGCCCTTCGCCGACGACACACCCCGCTCGGTGGCCGACATCGACTCCCCCGAGGCTCTCGCCCGGGTGCGCGACTGGAAGAAGGCCCAAAAGGCGCGGGGTCGCTCGAAGGCGGACTGAGCGGCGCCGGCTCACCCGGCCCCCTCGGCGGGAGGGGCCCGGCCGGCTCCGGGCGGGCGCCCGTCAGGTGATCCGAGCGGACCGCTGGCGTTCGAGCCACCCCAGCAGGATGGCGATGGCACGCGGATCGTGGCGCAGGTGGTGGCCGGCACCGTTGATGATGCGCAGGTCGGCGTGACCATGGGCGTCGGCGACCGCCCGGGCGTCGAGCGAGGGCACGATCTGGTCGTCGGAACCGTGGAGCAGGAGGAGGGGCCGGGGGGCGACGGCGGCGGCCGAGCGCAGGGCGCTGATCTCGCCGAGCTCGGCCGCCCACTCCTCGAACGAGGGCGGAAAGTCCTCGTCGTGGATCGCCCCGACGTCGCGGGCGGTGACGAGCAGCTTGCGGGGATTGCGGGCCCAGTCGCTGAAGTCGGCGGGTGAGGCGACGGCGGCGACGCCGCGCACCGCGGGCTCGGCCGCTGCCGCCTCGATGGCCAGGGCTCCACCCGTGCCGAAGCCGATGAGCCACACCCCGTCGACGTCGAGGGTGGCCCTCACGTGACGGACGGCGCCGGTCAGGTCGCGCAGCCAGCCCCTCAGGGAGAAGTCGCCCATCGAGCCGGCGACACCGCGACAGGCGAAGGCCAGGGCCGTCCAGCCGCACTCGGTGGCGATACGGTCGGCCAGCTCGGGCAGGGTGGCGACCGAGTTGGGGCCACCGCCACGTTCGGTGGGGAAGCCGTGGGCGATCACCACGGCGGGGACGCGGGCGTGGGGCCCGGTGGGTCGGGCCAGGTGACCGACGAGGCGGTTGTCGTCGACGGTGAAGAGGGGATCCACGGGGACCCGGATCAGACGGGCGCCGCGCCCGTCGGGCCGGGGCCGCTCATGGCCGTACCAGGCGGTAGCCGCGGTTGCGGAGCTCGGCTTCGGTGTCGGGAGCGAAACAGGTCCCCCAACCGGATTCGACGATCTCGGTGACGAGCGGGGCCAGCTCGTCGTCGGCCTCGTCGACGTCGTAGGCGAGCTGGGTGCGCCGGTCGCCGACGTACCGGTGTTCCGCGAAACGCGTGGGCCGCTGCATGCGGGGTGACTGTAGCGCCGCCCCGACGCGAACGGGGACGGGGCCGAGACCCCGTCCCCGTGGCGATCCGGAGATCGCCGCGTTCGGCTGGAAGTCCCCGAGTGCCCCGCCCACGGGGCGGTTCGCCGGTCGGGACTGGGCCGGCGGCGACTCGGGGGGTGGAGCTGGCGGGGATTCGCCAGAAGGTCCAGCTGCCGCCTAGCGGCCAGCCACCTCCAAGGTCCCGGGTTTGGCACTACTCAGCTGGACCACCTCCTTTCTCTTGGTCCGACCAGTCAAGCAGACGGCGGGACGTGGCGCACGTCACGGAGCCTGCGGGGGGTCGGTCACGGGGTCGACGGCACCGATCTTCGCCAGGTAGCGCATCTGGGCGTCGAGAATGCACACGACGTCGACCGCATCGGGCCCACCCTCGGCGAGGCTGCGGGCCACGACGGCGTCGACCGAGCTGTCGAGATCCGCCCAGGCGATGCCGGTGCCGGTGACGACCTCGTCGCCGAGTTCCTCGCCGTGGGCCGAGGAGATCTCGGTGCCCGCCAGCCAGTCGAGCTGCCAGCGCAGGACAGCGGCCACCTCGTCGTAGGAGACACGGGCCGTGACCTCGTCGGGCAGGTGATCGGCGATCCAGGCCACCGCCTCGTCGAGCTGGTACACGGCGGGGGCGGGCACAGCGGCGAGCCGGGTCACGGTCCGGCCGACGGCCACGTAGGCGACGGCGAGCACGGCCACGCCACCGACGATCCAGAAGACGGCGAGCATCGGCGCCAGCCTAGGGTCCGGTCGGTCCGGGCCCGCCCGCCGCCGGGCCCGGACGGAGACCTCAGATGCCGATGCGCTGGGCGAGCAGCTCGCGGTGGTAAGCCGGGTCGCCGAAGAGCAGCTCGGAGCTCTTGGCCCGCTTGAAGTAGAGGTGGGCGGGGTGCTCCCAGGTGAAGCCGATACCGCCGTGGATCTGGATGTTCTCGGCGGCGGCGTGGAAGTAGGCCTCCGAGCAGTAGCTCTTGGCGAGGGAGGCCACCTGGGGCAGCTCGTCGTTCATCTCCGCCGCGCACCAGGCGCCGTAGTAGGCCGCCGACTTGGCCGACTCGACCTCGAGCAGCATGTCGGCGCACTTGTGCTTGATGGCCTGGAACGAGCCGATGGGCCGCCCGAACTGGACGCGGACCTTGGCGTACTCGACCGACATCTCGAGGCACTTCTGGGCACCGCCGACCTGTTCGGCGGCCAGGGCGACGGCGGCCAGGTCGAGCACCCGCTCGAGCACCGACCATCCCTCGCCCTCGGTGCCGATCAGGGTGGCGGGGGTGCCGGCGAACTCGAGGCGGGCCTGCTTGCGGGTCTGGTCCATGGTGGACAGGGGGGTGCGGGTGAGACCCTCGGCGTCGCCGGCGACGGCGAACAGGGACACGCCGGCGTCGGTGCGGGCGGCGGTGAGCACGAGATCGGCGGTGTGGCCGTCGAGGACGTAGCTCTTGACTCCGTCGAGGGCCCACCCCTCACCGGCGGCGGTCGCCTGCATGGTCACGCCGGACTCGTCCCAGCGCCCGTTCTCCTCGGTCAGGGCGAGGGTGGCGATGGTCTCGCCGGAGGCGATGCCGGGCAGGTGGGCCTTCTTGGCCTCCTCGTCGCCGGACAACAGCAAGGTGTTGGCCGCCAGCACCACCGACGAGAAGTAGGGGGCGCACAGCAGGGCGCGACCCATCTCCTCGAGCACGATCGACAACTCGACGAAGCTGAAGCCCTGGCCGCCGTACTCCTCGGGGATGGCGATGGCCTGCAGGCCCATCTGTTCGGCCATCTGGGACCAGACCTCGGGGTCGTAGCCGCGTTCGGTGGCCATCTGCTCGCGGACGGCCTGCTCGGGAGACTTCTCCTCGAGGAAGCCCCGGACGAACTCGCGGAGCTGGTCCTGTTCCTCGCTGAAGGCGAAGTTCATGTCGTGGCGTCTCCTGGATCGGGGCCGGTCATCGGCGACCGGACGTCGGGACGCACCCTAACGGGTCGGGGTCCCTCCCGGTAATCGGCTCGTGTACACGCGTGTACACATTCGACGCCCGATGCGCCTAGGATCCCGCCCGTGCCGAGCCCACCCGAGCCGCCCGACCCCACGACCCGCATGGGGGTGCGCGATCTGAGGGCCCGGGTGGCGGCCGCCGTGCGCCGGGCCGGCGACGGGGAGCGCATCGTCGTGACCGTCGACGGTCGGCCCGTCGCCCAGCTCGGGCCCCTGGAGCCCTCCCCCCGTCCCGGCCTCGACGACCTCGTGGCCGCCGGCCTGCTCACGCCTCCGCGTCGCCC
>RFFY01000428.1 GCA_003697065.1 Actinomyces sp.
CGACACCGTGGCCGCCCTACGGGCCCTGTGGACCGACGAGGAGGCGAGCCACGAGGGCACCCACGTGCGCTTCGAGCCCGTCTGGTCCTTCCCCAAACCCGTCCAGGACCCCCACCCGCCCATCCTGTTCGGCGGTGCCGGGCCCCTCGCCACCGAGCACACCATCGCCTGGGCCGACGGGTGGATGCCCATGGACGTCTCGCTGGGTGACGTCGAGCGGGCCCTGACCCGCTTCCGCCGCCGGGCGGCGGCGGCCGGACGCGACATCCCCGTGACCCTGGTGACCTTCGGCGACCCCGAACCCGACACCCTGCGCCGCTACCGGGACCTGGGGGTGGCGCGCACCGTGATCGGGGCCGCCCGCACCGCCTGGGACGATCCGTCCACCACCCTGGCCTACGTCGACCGCTACGCCCCCCTCGTCGACGAGCTGGCCTGAACGGCGCCCGTCAGCCCACGAGGCCCCGGGCCAGCGCCGAGCGCACCGCCGCGGCCGCGGTCTGGCCCAGGCCGCAGATCGAGGCGTCGGTCATGACGGCGTCGACGTCGGCGAGTATCTCGTCGTCGCCGGGCCGGGCCCGACCCTCGACCAGGCGCACGACCGCCTCGTGCTGGCGGACCGTACCCACCCGGCACGGCACGCACTGGCCGCACGACTCGTGACGGAAGAAGGCGCTGATCCGGGTCACGACGTCGGCCATGTCGTCGTCGGCCCCGAACACGGTCACCGCCCCCGACCCCAGGGTGGCGCCGGCGGCCCGGACGGCGTCGGGGGCGAGGGGGAGATCGAACTCGTCGGGACCGACGAAGGAGCCCGCCGCTCCCCCCAGCAGCACCGGTCCGGGCTCGCCCGTGGTGCCTCCGGCCAGCTCGATCAGGTCGCCGAGGGTGGTCCCGAAGGGCACCTCGAAGACGCCGGGTTCGGCCACCCGGCCCGCCACGCTGAACAACTTGGTGCCGGGAGCCTCGGGGGTTCCCACGGCGATCGTGCGATCGGCGCCCTGGCGGACGATGTCGAGGGCCGCCACCAGGGTCTCGGGGTTGTTCACCACGGTCGGTTCGCCGAACAGGCCGTGGGTGGTCGGGTAGGGGGGCTTCACCCGGGGCTCGCCCCGGAACCCCTCGAGGGAGGCGAACAGGGCGGTCTCCTCCCCGCAGATGTAGGCACCGGCCCCCTGGCGGACCTCGGCGTCGAAGGCGAATCCCAGCCCGCCCACGTCGTCACCGAGCCAGCCCGCGTCCCGGCACGAGTCGAGGGCGGCGGCCAGGCGCTCGGCGGTGAGGGGGTACTCGCCACGCACGTAGAACCAGCCCTGCTCGGCACCCGTCGCCCAGGCGGCCAACAGGGCGGCCTCCACGAGCTGGTAGGGGTCGTGGGTGACGAGGACCCGGTCCTTGAAGGTGCCGGGTTCGGATTCGTCGATGTTGACGACGAGGTGGCGCCGGGACCGCGCCGGGGCCGCCCGGACGGCCCGCCACTTGCGCCCGGTCGGGAAACCGGCCCCGCCCCGACCGGCGAGGCGGGCCGCCTCCAGCTCGTCGCAGACGGCGTCGGGACCGAGGCCGACGGCCCGGCGCAGGGCCTGCCAGCCCCCGTGGCGCTCGTGGTCGGCCAGCGAGTCCGGATCGACGTGCCCCACCCGCCGGAGGAGACGCAGGTCGGGGCTGCCCACCTGGGGAACGGGGGGCCGCCCCCGGTCGGTGGGGTCGTCGTCGCCGAGGGGTACCCGCCCGGCGGTGGGGTCGCCGGGCGCCGCCGGGCGCCGGATCTGGGTCCAGGTGGCGGGGGCCTGCTCGCAGCGCCCCAGACAGGGACCGGTCACGACCCGGGCGCCGGACGCCTCGAGGCGGCGGGCCTCGTCGACGCCACCGGCCACCCGGCACGCCGGATCGACGCAGACCCGCACGAGGGGGGCGTCGTCGGGCGGGGGCGAGGTGCTGAACAGGTCGTAGAAGGTGGCGACACCGTGGATCTCGGCGGGGGCCACCCCCAGGGTCTCGGCGAGGTGGTTGACGGCCCCGGGGCTGATCCACCCCACCGAGGCCTGCAGGGCGTGCAGAGCCGGCAGGAGACGGTGACGCTGCTCGTGGGCGGCGTGGAGACCGCCCCGCACCAGGCGCTCGCCGAAAGCCCGGTCGGCGCGCACCCCGGCCACGGCGGCGGCGACGGCCGCCTCCTCGTCGGGGGTGGGACGGTCGGGACCGATGCGGAAGTCACCCATGGGCGCTCTCCTCGCCGACGAGGGGATCGATGCGGACGGCCGCCGCCTTGAACTCGGCGGTGCCCGATCGGGGATCCCAGGCGTGGTTGGTGAGGAGGTTCGTGTCCGCGGTGTCGGGGAAGTGGAAGCTGGTGAAGCACAAGCCGGCGGGCAGACCCTCGTCGACGCGGAGGGTCATCTCGACGCTGCCACGCCGCGACGACACCCGGACCCGCTGACCCTCGTGCCACCCGTGGGCGGCGGCGTCGGCGGGACTGACGTCGATGGTGTCGCCCGCCCGGATGGGGGACCGGAAGCGGCCCGACTGCACACCGGTGTTGTAGGAGTCGAGCATGCGGCCGGTGGTGAGGACGAGGGGATGCTCGTCGTCGGGTTCCTCGACGGGCCCCTCGTGCTCGACGACCGAGAAGGGCGCCGGTTCCCGCCCTTCGAGGTCGTCGGCCCACAGCCAGGCGTGCAGGAAGGGGCTGCCGGGGTGGTCCTCGTCGGGGCAGGGCCACTGGAGCCCGCCCTCGGCCTCGAGGCGGGCCCAGCTCATGCCCCCGTGCAGGGGTGACAGGGAGCGCAGCTCGTCCCAGAGCTCCTCGGGGCTCGGATTCCCCCAGCCGGCGCCGAGGCGGCGGGCCAGCTCACCGATGATCTCGATGTCGTCACGGGCGTCGCCGGGGGGCGGTACGGCCCGTCGCACCCTCTGCACCCGACGCTCGCTCGAGGTCACGGTGCCGTCGGACTCGGCCCAGGAGGCAGCCGCCGGCAACACGACGTCGGCCATCTCGGCGGTACGGGTCAAGAAGATGTCCTGCACGACGAGGTGGTCGAGGCCGGCGAGGCGGCGCCGGGCGGTGGCGGCGTCGGCTTCGGAGTCGGCGGGGTTCTCACCGATGGCGTAGACGGCGCGGATGTCGCCGGTGTCCATGCCTTCGAACATGGCGGTGAGGTGGCGGCCCGGTCGGGGCGGCACCGGCACGCCCCACACCTGCTCGAAGCGGGCCCGGGCGGCGGGATCGGTGACGTCGGCGAAGCCCGGGAGCTTGTTGGGCAGGGCCCCCATGTCGCCCCCGCCCTGCACGTTGTTCTGGCCCCGCAGGGGGACCAGGCCCGAGCCCCAGCGGCCGATGTGGCCCGTGAGCAGGGCCAGGTTGCACAAGGCGAGCACGTTGTCGACCGCGTTGTGGTGCTCGGTGATGCCCAGAGTCCACAGGATCTGGGCCCGGGGGGCGGTGGCGTAGGCGTGGGCGAGCTCGGCGATGGCGTCGGCGGGCACCCCGGTGATCCGCTCGGCCCGCTCGAGGGTGTAGGGCTCGACCGCGGCCGCGTAGGCGTCGAAGCCCCGGGTCGCGTGCTCGATGAAGTCACGCCGGTGCAGGCCGGCCCTGATGATCTCGCGGCCGATGGCGTTGGCGAGGGCGATGTCGGTGCCGACCCGCAGGCCGAGCCAGACGTCGGCGAAGCGGGCCGACGTCGAGCGGCGGGGATCGATGCACCAGAGGCGGGCGCCCCGCTCGACCCCGGCCAGGAGGTGGTGGAAGAAGATCGGGTGGGCGGCGCGGGCGTTCGACCCCCACAGCACGATGAGATCGGTCTCGGTGATCTCCCGGTACGAGGAGGTCCCGCCTCCGGCTCCGAACACGGTCGCCAGACCGACGACCGACGGAGCGTGTCAAGTGCGGTTGCAGGAGTCGATGTTGTTGGTCCCGACCACCGTGCGGACGAACTTCTGGGCGGCGTAGTTCATCTCGTTGGTCGCCTTCGAGCAGCTCATCACGGCGACGGCGTCGGGGCCGTGCTCGTCGATGGTGCGGCGCAGACCGGTGGCGGCCCGGTCGAGGGCCTCGTCCCAGGAGGCGGCCCGCAGGCCGGAGCCGTCGCGGACGAGGGGGGTGGTGAGACGGTCGGGCATCGGAGGGGTCCTCTCCATGGTCGTGACCGATGACACCGCGACTGTATCGGCCCCGCGGACCCCGGGTCGGGCCCGGGCGAGCCGGTGTCCCGGCCACCGCCGGGACCGCGGCGGCGCGGTAGCTTGGGCCGCCATGCACTGGTCGACCCTGTTCATCCCCACCCTGCGGGAGGCCCCCGCCGACGCCGAGGCCGCCAGCCACAAGCTCCTCGTCCGCGGTGGTTTCATCCGCCAGCTCCACGCCGGTCACTACTCCCTTCTCCCCTTGGGCCTGCGGGTCCACGACAAGGTCGCCCGCATCGTCCGCGAGGAGATGGACGCCATCGGCGCCCAGGAGTTCCTCCTTCCCGCCCTGCACCCCGCCTCGATCTGGAAGGCGTCGGGCCGCTGGGAGCTGATGGGCGCCGAGATGTTCCGCCTCCGCGACCGCAAGGAGGCCGAGCTGGCGCTCGGCATGACCCACGAGGAGATCTTCACCACCCTCGCCCTCGAGATCTCCTCGTACCGGATGCTCCCCCAGATCTGGTACCAGATCCAGACCAAGTTCCGCGACGAACCCCGCCCCAAGGCCGGCCTGCTGCGGGTCCGTGAGTTCCTGATGAAAGACTCCTACAGCTTCGACCTCGACGAGGCCGGACTCGACCGCTCCTTCGACCTGCACCACGAGGCCTACCAGCGCATCTTCGCCCGCCTCGACCTGCCCGCCGTGCCGGTCGAGGCCTCCTCGGGGGCCATGGGCGGCTCCGACAGCGTCGAGTTCATGGTCCCCTCGCCCGCCGGCGAGGACGACGTCGTGCGCTGCACCTCGTGCGACTACGCCGCCAACGTCGAGCGGGCCACCTCCCGCCTCGAACCCGTCGTCGACGAGGCGCCACCGCCCGCCCCCGAGCGCTTCCCCACCCCCGGCGTGCGCACCATCGCCGCACTCGAGGAGATCGAGGGTGGGGCGCCCGCCGACCGCCAGATCAAGACCATGGTCATGGTCCTCGACGGTGAGATCACCCTGGCCTTGTTGCGCGGCGATCACCAGCTCGAGGAACAGAAGCTGAAGGACGCGACGGGCGCCGTCGAGATGCGGCCCGCCACCCCCGAAGAGACCCTCGAGCACCTGGGCGCCCACCCCGGCAGCCTCGGCGCGGTCGGGGTGAGCGGCCTGCGCATCATCGCCGACGAGGCCCTGCGGGGGCGCACCAACCTCACCACCGGCGCCAACACCGACGACTGGCACCTGCGCGGCGTCGACATCGAACGCGACATCGCCGTCGACGCCTGGGCCGACCTGCGCCGGGTCGAGGCGGGCGAGCCGTGCCCCCGCTGCGGCGCCCCCCTCGAGATCGTCCGCTGTATCGAGGCCGGTCACATCTTCAAGCTCGGGCGGCGCTACGCCGAGGCCCTGGGCGCCACCGTGCTCGACGCCGACGGGGTCGAACGGACCCTGGTCATGGGCTCCTACGGCATCGGCATCGGCCGGGCGGTGGCCGCCATCGCCGAGACCCACCACGACGAGCGGGGCCTCATCTGGCCCGTGGCCGTGGCTCCCTACGAGGTGGTGGTCACCGTCGCCACCACCAAGGACCCCGAGGCGGTGGACGCGGGCCGACGCCTCCACGACGCCTTCGCTCTGGCCGGGGTCGAGGTGCTCCTCGACGACCGCGACGCCCGGGCCGGCGTCAAGTTCGCCGACGCCGAACTCATCGGCATTCCCTGGCGTGTCACCGTGGGCAAGGCCCTCGCCGACGGCGAGGTCGAGGTGACCGAGCGGGCCACGGGCGAGACCCGCCGCGTGCCGGTCCTCGAGGTGGTCGAGGACCTGGCCGCCACCATCGGCGCCGCCCGTCACGGCGGACCGGACGGGGGCTCGTCGTGACCGTCACCGGCGCCGCCCCCGCCGGGTTCGCCAACGACGATCTCGAACCCGTCGCCGACGATCCCCGCCGCGAACGCGACCGGCGCCGGGTCCAGCTCGCCCTGGCCTACCGCCTCTTCGGCGCCCTGCGCTGGGGCGAGCTCGGCGACGGCCACATCACCGCCCGCGACCCCCTCGCCCCCGACCACTTCTGGATGCTGGCCCACGGGGTGAGCTTCGACGCCGCCCGCACCGCCGACATCGTCCTCGTCGCCCCCGACGGCACCGTCGACGGCGACCCCCGCCTCGTCAACCGGGCCGGCTACCACATCCACCGCCCCCTCCACGACGCCCGGCCCGACGTGGTGGCCGCCGCCCACACCCACACCGCCTGGGGTACCCCGTTCAGCGCCGAGCGGCGCCTCATCGAACCCGTCACCCAGGAGGCCACCATCTTCTTCGAGGACCACGCCCTCTTCGACGACGAGGAGGTCCAGATCCTCGGCCTCGACGGCGGGCGTCGCATCGCCGCCGCCCTCGGCCCCCGACGCGCGGTCGTGCTGGCCAACCACGGCCTGCTCACGGTGGGCTCGAGCGTGGCCGACGCCGTCGCCCACTTCGTGATCATGGAACGGGTCGCCGAGGCCGTGCTCAAGGCCCCCGGAGCCCGCCCCATCGGCGCCGAGGCCGCCCGCACGGCCCGCGACGCCCTGAACCGCCCCGGCAACGGCTGGCGCACCTTCCGCTGGTTGGCCCGCCGCCATCTGGGGGTCGACCCTCTCGACGCCGCCGAGCTGGTCGGACCGGCGACGACGGCCTGAACGGGCCGCATGGGCGTCGTCTACGGGGTCGTCGCCGCCGTCTTCATCGGGGCGTCGGACTACCTGGGCTCGCGTTCGGCCGGGCGCTCGTCGGCCCTGCAGGCCGTCACCGCCGCCGTGTGGGCGGGCGCCGCGGCCAGCCTCGTCGTGTCTCCCCTGCTGGGCGAACCCCGGGGCCGCGACATCCTTCTCGGCGCCGTCTCCGGGGCCACGGTCGCCTTGGCCCTCGGGGTGCTGTGGCGGGCCTACGTGGTGGCGTCGGTCGGGGTGGCGGCTCCGGTGGCGGCCGTCGTCAACGCCGTCGTGCCGGTCCTGTGGGACCTCACCCGCGGCGAGGCGCCCGGCCCCCTGGGCGTGGCGGGCATGGTCCTGGGCGCGACAGCCATCGTCGCCACCTCCTGGTCCACCGACGGGCGACCGGTCCGGCCCGGACTCCTGCTCGGCACCCTGGCCGGCGTCGCCTTCGGCGTGACCTTCATCGTGGCGGCCGAGACCGCCGTCGAGTCCGGCACCTGGCCCGTGTTCAGCCAACGCCTGTGTGCGGGCGTCCTCCTGGTGACGGTGGCACTCGCGCGTCGCGTCCCGCCCCTGGCGGCGCCCTCGATCGCCCGCCGCTCGGCCGTGGCCGGCGTGTTCGGCACCAGCGGGATCGCCGCCAGCGTCCTCGGCGGCCAGCGGGGACCCATCGGCCCGGTGGCGGTGGGCGCCGCCCTGTATCCCGCGGTCACGATCCTGCTCCTGTGGCTCCTGCACGGGGAACGCCTCCGCTGGTGGCAGTCGCTGGGCCTGGTGGCGGCGGTGGCGGGTGTGGCTCTTCTGGGCCTCGACTGACCGGGGTCCTACGCTGCGGGGATGTTCGATCTGACGGGACGGGTCGCCCTCGTGACGGGAGCGGGCCAGGGGGTGGGCGAAGGGATCGCCGCCTGCCTGGCGGCCCGGGGTGCGGTCGTGGGCGTGAACGATCTCGTACCCGAGCGGGCCGAAGCGGCATGCGAGCGGATCGCGGCCGCCGGCGGCGAGGCGGTACCCGTGCCCTTCGACGTGACCGACCACGACCGGGTGGTCGCCGGCTTCGCCCGCCTGGCCGAGACGACCGGTCCGGTGACCATCCTCGTGAACAACGCCGGCATCCCCCCGACGATGGCCCTGCAGCCCTTCCGGGACACGACACCGGCGGACTGGGCGCCCTACCTGGCGGTGAACCTGCTGGGCGTCCTGCACTGCTGCCACGCCGCCCTGCCGGCCATGCGCACAGCGGCGTGGGGCCGGATCATCACCATCTCGTCGGGAGCCGGCACGGCGGGCACCCACCTCGGGGTGGCGACCTACGGGGCCGGCAAGGGCGGGGCGCTCTCCTTCATGCGCAACCTGGCCCTGGAGGAGGCGCGGGCGGGGATCACGGCCAACTCGGTGGCGCTCGGACTGATCGCCAAGGACCGCGCCGCGGCCACGGCGGCGGTCGACAAGATGGCCGCCTCCGTCCCCGTGGGCCGGATGGGCCTGCCCACCGACGTGGGGGCCCTGTGCGTCTACCTCGCCAGCGAGGAGGCGGGGTGGATGACCGGCCAGACGCTCCAGCTCAACGGGGGATCGATCACCACCTGAGGTGACCGGGCCGGACTCCCCGGTGTCTCGGCGACGATCAACGCAGTATCCGCGCCTTGCCGAAGATGGTGCCGAACAGGAGCCGACCCTCACCGTCGAGGGTCACGCCGGCCCCGAGGGTGTTGAAGCGGGAATCGCCGGTCACGTAGTGGAAGGCCGGCTCCCCCGTCGACCAGCTCACGGCCTCGATCGTCCATCGCCCGTCCCGTGCACCGCAGGTGTAGACGAGGTCACTGCCCTCGCTGACGAAGGGCACCGAGTTGGGCGAGGCGACCTCGCGGGTCACCCAGTCGTGCCCGAAGCGGCGGGCGACGGGATCCCAGGCGAAGGCGTGCATCCCGTGGGGCGTGTACTCGGGCCGGTGGCCGAGGTAGAAGGCGAAGAGGCGGGCCCTCCCGGCGTCGAAGCCCTCGGGCACACGGGCCGGTTCGTTGTCGACGGTCATGGCCCGGTAGCCCGACACGGTGATCGACTGCTCGGTCTGCACGGCGGTGCGGTCGGGATCACCCATGTTCGCCGTACCGATCCCGGCGATGCGGCGCGACGGCGCGCCGGGGAGCTGCTCCCAGTCGTCGGGGATCTCGTCGCGCCAGAACAGGGTGATGCCCACGACCGGATCCCCGTCCCCGATCACCACGAAGCGGTCGTCGTCGGGCCCGAAGCCCATGAGCGACGGCGTCGTTCCCGACCCGACTCCGGTGCCGTTGCGGTAGGGCGCCGACCAGGCGCCGTCGGCGGGATCGAGGGAGAGGCCCTCACCGGTCCAGATCACCTTGTGGGTGTGGTCGACGGACGAGACGTAGATCCCCCCGTCGTCACCGACGCAGCAGCTCGTGCGCACCCAGCCGTACCCCGTGTGTCCCCGCTCGGCGGCCATGCGGGCGCAGTGGGCGGCGGCGGCCTCGGCGCCGGGGAGACGGACGGCGTGATAGCGCGAGAAGTCACGGGCGAGGGTCACGACCCAGCCGTGGTCGGTGGTGAGCACGAGCCAGCCGTCGAAGGTCATGTTGAGACCGACGAAGAGGCCCTCGATCCCCGGAGGCCGGGGCCACCGTCGGGCCTCCACGATCGGGGAGGTCGGATCGGCGGGGTCGGCGTCGGTGAAGGCGACCACCCCCTCCTTGCGCCCCACGTACAGGACGTTGTCGCGGTCGACGGCGGCGTAGACCCCGTCGAGTCCGGTCATGTCGCGCAGGGCGAGCCCGATGGCGTGCTCGACGAGAGCGTCGCCGTCGAGGGTGTCGAGGCCACGCACGGCCTCGAGCATCTCGGGCACGGTGGGGCTGCGCCCCGGACCGACGGGATGGACGGCGAGGAGCTCGAGGGTGTCGTGATCGAGCTTGACGATCTCGTTGCGCCCGTTGGACCAGATGACCTGTCGCCCGTCCGGGTAGGGCGGTGAGATGAACCCGCCGAAGTGGCCGGGGCCGATCCAGGTGTACTGGATGTCGTCGGGACCCAGGGTCTCGGTGGGTCCCGTGGGGCCGGCGACGGGACTGTTGTCCTGCTGATCGCAGCGCCCGTGGGCGATCGGGTAGGCACTGTCGGCCAGCCAGGGGTTGGCCGGGGGCGGAGCGGTCGGGGACGTCACGATCCGTCAGTCTTCCGGCGGGCCCGGCTGGGCGCCACCCGAGGGGGTTCGTGGGGCTGGCGCGGGTACACGGGCGGCCAGGGGGCGTCCATGAGACCGGCGTCGAGGTCCCGCTGGAACCAGGCGAGCAGCACGTCGAGGCGTCCGGGGGAGTCGTCGATGCCCGCCCACGGGTCGCCGGTGGCGGCGACCCGGTCGGCGACAGTGGCCACGGTGAAGGCGTCGGGCACGACGGTGTCGAGCTCGTCCCAGGTGACGGGGGTGGACACGGGCGCTCCCGGTCGGGCCCGCACGGACCAGGCACCGAAGACGGTCTTGTGGGGGGCGTTCTGGTTGTAGTCGACGAAGACGCGTGCGCCCCGCTCCTCCTTCCACCAGGCGGCGGTCACGAGGTCGGGGTGGCGGCGCTCGAGCTCGCGGGCGAAGGCGACGGCGGCGGCCCGGACCTCGGTGGCGGTCCAGCGGGGCTCGAGGCGGACGTACACGTGCAGGCCGCGGCTCCCGGAGGTCTTGGGCCAGCCGGTCAGCCCCACCTCCTCGAGCAGGGTGCGGGTGTGGGCGGCGGCGGTCCGGACCTCGTCGAAGGTCACGCCGGGTTGAGGGTCGAGGTCGATGCGCAGCTCGTCGACGTGGTCGGGGTCGTCGGCCCGGTGGGGCCACACGTGAAAGCCGAGGCACCCCAGGTTGACGGCCCACACCACATGGGCGAGGTCGGCGACGACCAGGGCGTTCGAGGTGGTGCCGTTCGGCGTGGCGACGAGGCTGGTCCGCAACCAGCCCGGGGCGCCGGCGGGGACGCGCTTCTGGAAGAAGGAGGGGCCGGCGGCGCCGCGGGGGTGGCGCTCGAGCAGGACGGGTCGGCCACCCATGGCCCGCAGAACGGGTGTGGCGAGGGCGCGGTAGTGCTCGACGATGTCGAGCTTGGTGAGCCCGACGTCGGCGAACACGACCCGGTCGGGGTTGGACACCCGGACGCGCCGCCCG